>CAMLFJ010000178.1 GCA_946479205.1 uncultured bacterium
TGGCGCGGCTGCGGCGGGTCTTCGATCCCGACTCCATCATGAATCCCGGCAAGCTGCTGCCCTCGCATCCGGCCTGCGGCGAGGGCTTCCGGCCCGCCGCGCGCCCGCTGCCCGCCGGAACCTGGATCTGAGCGTGGCCGTCTCCGCGGGGGCGGTTCACGAGGCGCTGGCCGACATCGCCGGGCGCGAGCACTGCCTGCGCGACGCGCCCGCGCTGGCCCGCTCTGCCATCGACGGGATGGTGCCCTCCGTGGTGGTGCGTCCGGCCACCGCGGACGAGGTGAGCCGGGTCGTCGCGCTCTGCGCGGCGGAGCGCCTCGCCCTGGCGCCGCGCGGGGCCGGCACCAGCACCGGGCTCGGCAACCCGCCGCGCCGGCTCGACGTGGTGCTCGAGCTCGGCCGAATGCGCGCGGTGCGCGAGTACGTTCCGGAGGACATGGTGGCGACGGTGGAAGCCGGCGCGACCCTCGACGCGCTCGCGGCCCACTTCACCTCGCATCGCCAGGCGCTCACGCTCGATCCCCCGGGCGGCGGCGCGCGCAGCGTGGGCGGCGTGCTGGCCACGCACGCCAGCGGCCCGCTCCGCTTCCGTTACGGCACCGGGCGCGACCTGCTGCTGGGCGCGCGCTTCGTGCAGGCGGACGGCACGCTGACCTGGGGGGGCGCCAAGGTCGTCAAGTCGGTGACGGGCTACGACGTGCCGAAGCTCCTGGTCGGCTCGCTCGGCACCCTCGGCGTGCTCGTCGAGGTCACCCTGCGGCTGCACCCGATGCCGCCGGCCTCGCGCACGTGGCGGCTCGGGTTCCCCTCGCGCGAGGCCGCGGGTCTGTTCCTGGCCGGGCTGCTCGACTCGCCGCTCCAGCCCGATCGCGCGGCGCTGCTCGACGCCGCCGGGCTGGGCAGGGCCGGGCTCGCCGTCGACGCGATCGGGCTCCTGCTCTCGATCAGCAGCGCGCCCGAGGCCGTCGAGCACCAGGGCCGGGCCCTGGCCCGGCTCGCGGCCGAACACGGCGGGCGGAGTGACGAGGTGCCCGACACCGCGTGGGCCGGGCTCGGCGGCGTGGTGGATGGGCCGCTGCTGCTACGCGCGACCGGCGAGCCCCGGCGCCTGCTGGACTGGGTGGGGGAGGCGCACGCGGCGGCGATCCGCGCAGGCGCCGAGGTGATGGTCCTCGCGCAGCCCGGGCACGGGGTGTTGCAGCTGTCGGTCCGGAAGGGCTTCGATACCGGCCGTGTCGCGACGGACCTCGTGCTGCCGCTCAGGAGGGCACTCGAGGCCGAGGGTGGCAGCCTGATCGTCGAGCGCGGACCGGTTGAGCTTAAGGCTCGCTGTGATGTGTGGGGGGTCATCCAACCGGAAATACTAGCGATCATGACCCGGATAAAGACCGAGTTCGATCCGATGGGCCTGTTGAATCCCGGCCGTTTTGTGGGGGGACTGTGAGCGCCACGCAGCCGGTCGGCCACGGGCTCGGCGCGTTCGACGCCCAGGATCCGCCCTCCATGGACGGCCTGCGGGCCTGCGTGCACTGCGGGATCTGCCTGCCGCAGTGCCCGACCTACCGTGTTCTCGGCGAGGAGATGGACTCGCCCCGGGGCCGTGTCTACCTGATGCGCGCGGCCGCCGAGGACCGGATCGGGCTCACGCCCACCATGGCCCGGCATCTCGACCTCTGCCTCGGCTGTCGCGCCTGTGAGACGGCCTGCCCGTCCGGGGTGCCGTTCGGCCAGCTCCTCGAAGCCACGCGGGGCCAGTTCGAGCGCCGCGGCGTCACGGCACCCACGCGGGACAGCGCCACGCTGCGCTTCATCCTGGAGGTCTTCCCGCATCCCGCCCGGCTCGGCCCCATGCTCCACGCGCTCCGCATGTACCAGTGGACCGGCATGCAGGCGATGGTGCGGGGGCTCGGCCTGCTGGCCCCCTTCGCGAAGCTGCGCGCGATGGAGGCGCTGCTCCCGCGGGTGCCGCTGCCCGGCGCGCCGCTGCCCGAGCTGATTCCCGCGCGCGGCCCGGGTTGCGGTCGCGCGGGCCTGCTGCTGGGGTGTGCGCAGCGCTTCTTCTATCCCGACGTCAACGCCGACACCGCGCGGCTCCTCGCGGCGGCCGGCTACGACGTGGTGGTCCCGCGGGCCCAGGTGTGCTGCGGGGCGCTCCACCTGCACTCCGGGCGCGTCGACGAGTTCCGCGCGATGGCGCGCCGGTTGATGCCGGCCTTCGCCGACGTGGACGTCATCGTGGTCAATGCGGCGGGCTGCGGATCGGCGCTCAAGGAGTACGGCCACTGGCTTCCGGACGACGCGGCCCGGTCCTTCGCCGAGCGGGTGCGCGACGTCTCCGAGGTGCTGGCCGACCGCGATCTCCCGCTCCGCGCGATGCCGCAGACCGTGACCTATCACGACGCCTGCCACCTGGTGCACGGCCAGAAGATCCGCGCGCAGCCCCGCGAGCTGCTACGCCGGATCCCCGGGCTCACGCTGGTGGACCTGCCGGACTCCGAGCTCTGCTGCGGCAGTGCGGGGGTCTACAATCTGCTCGAGCCCGAGATGGCCGGCGAGCTGGGCCGGCGCAAGGCGGCATGCATCCGCGAGACCGGAGCCCGGGTGGTCACCGCGGGCAATCCGGGCTGCCTGATGCAGATCCACCAGCACTGCCGTGAGGCGGGGCTGGACGTCGAGGTCGTGCACCCGGTGACGCTCCTGGCCCGGGCGCTGGAGGAGCGATGAAGATTCGCGTGCGGGATCACGTGAAGGTGGCGGCGGAGAAGATGGTCAAGAGCGGCCTCTCCAGCACCGCGCGCACCCAGCTCGATCTCTACTGCGTGGCGCCGGGCCAGTCGCAGACTCCCCACCGGCACGATGGCGAGGACAAGATCTACTACGTGCTCGAGGGAACCGGGCGGTTTTCGATTGATGGGGCCGAGGAACGGCTGGAGGCGGGCGAGGCGGTGGTGGCGGCCGCCGGCATCGAGCACGGCCTGATCAACGACTCGACCGAGCTCCTCCTGGTGCTGGTGATGGTCGCGCCGCCACCGCCGCACATGAAGCGCTAGGGGCCGATGGCCGCTCCCGTCCGCGCCGCGCTCATGATCACCTGCCTGGGGGACGTGCTCTTTCCGGAGGTCGGGGTCGCCATGGTGCGGCTGCTCCGGCGCCTCGGGGTCGAGGTGGAGTTTCCCCCGGGCCAGACCTGCTGCGGGATGCCGCTCTTCAACTCGGGCTACCACCACGACGCGGCCCTCGTGGCGGCCCGCACCGTCAAGGTCTTCGAGGGGGCGGAGCACGTGGTGGTGCCGTCCGGCTCCTGCGCCTGGATGGTGCGGACCGAGTACCCGGGCCTGCTCAAGCACGATCCGGCGCTGCGCGCGGCCGCGGATTCGATGGCGCGGCGCACCCGGGAGCTCTCGCAGTTCATCGTCGAGGTCCTCGGGGTGACCACGATCGAATCACCGTTCAAGGGGAAGGTGACCTACCACGACTCCTGCCACCTGCTGCGCGGCCTCGGCGAGTCGGCCTCGCCGCGCGCCCTCCTGCGCGGGGTGCCCGGCGTGGAGCTGGTCGAGCTGCCGGGAGCCGACGAGTGCTGCGGCTTCGGCGGCTCCTTCTCGGTGCGGCTGCCCGAGGTGTCCTCGTCGATCCTCGACAAGAAGCTGGCCAACGCGGAGTCCACCGGGGCGCGCTGCCTGGTGGCGTGCGACGCGGGCTGCCTCATGCAGATGGGCGGCGGACTCACCCGGCGCGGCTCGGCGGTGAAGGCGGTGCACCTGGCCCAGGTGCTCGCGGGCGAGGTCGACGGGTGAGCGACGCGCTGCTGCGCACCCCGTTTCCCGAGCGGGCCGGCGCGGCCCTCAAGGACACGTTCCTGCAGGAAGCGCTGAAGATCGCCACCACCAAGTTCATCGACCTCCGCAAGGAGTCGTTCGCGGGCTTTCCGGAGGGCGAGGCGCTGCGGGACCAGGCCCGCGCGATCAAGGAGGCCACGCTCCAGCACCTCGACGTGCACCTGGAGCGCCTCGCCGACAACGTCGAGCGCCTGGGCGGGCACGTGCACTGGGCCACCACCGCCGAGGAGGCGCGCGAGATGGTCCTGCGTCTCTGCCGGGACCGCGGCGTGCGGATGGCGGTGAAGTCGAAGTCCATGGCCACCGAGGAGATCGACCTCAACGAGGCGCTCGAGCACGCCGGGGTCACGCCGGTCGAGACCGACCTGGGCGAGTACATCATCCAGCTCGCCCACGAGAAGCCGTCGCACATCATCGCGCCCGCCATCCACAAGACGAAAGGGCAGGTGGCCGAGCTCTTCTCGCGCGAGCTGCGCGGGGAGTTTCCCGCCGATCCGGAAGTCCTGACCGCGGTGGCGCGGAAGGCCCTGCGCGAGAAGTTTCTCCAGGCCGACATGGGGATCACCGGGGCCAACTTCGCGGTGGCCGACACCGGCACCGTGGTCCTGGTCACCAACGAGGGCAATGGCCGCATGGTGACCTCGCTGCCCCGGATCCACGTGGCCCTCATGGGCGTGGAGAAGGTGATCCCGTCCATGACCGACCTGATGGTGTTCCTGGCCATCCTGGCCCGGAGCGCGACCGGTCAGAAGCTCTCCTCCTACACGACGCTCGTGCGCGGGCCGCGGCGGGCGGGGGAGCTCGAGGGGCCGGAGGAGTTCCACCTGATCCTGCTCGACAACGGCCGCTCGCGCCAGATCGCCTCCACCCTGCGGGAGGCGCTCTACTGCCTGCGGTGCGGGGCCTGTCTCAACGTCTGCCCGGTGTATCGCCAGATCGGAGGCCACGCCTACGGCTACACGTATCCGGGCCCCATCGGCATCCTGCTCACCGCGATGCTCAAGGGCAACGAGTCGGTGCGCGAGCTGGCCCACGCCTCGTCCCTCTGCGGGGCGTGCAAGGACGTCTGCCCGGTGCGGATCGACATCCCGCGCATGCTGGTCGAGCTGCGCGAGCATCTCGATCGGGAGAAGATCGCGCCGTGGACCGAGCGGGTGGTGTTCAAGGCCTTCCGGCGCCTGCTCCTGTCGCCGACCGCCTTCCGGCTCTCCGCGACGGTCGGGCGATGGGCGCAGCGGCCGTTCGTCCGGAACGGGCGGCTGCGCGGGCTGCCGCTGGTCTTCGGCCGATGGACCAAGACCCGCGACCTGCCGCCGGTGGCGGCCCGGACCTTCCGGGAGCGGTGGAAGGAGCTGCGATGACCGGCCGGGCCGAGTTCATCGAGCGGATCCGCCGCGAGGTCTCGAAGACCCCGGGCCTCTTCGGCGCCTCGACCGCGCCGCGCCCCGCCGATCCGGTGACCGCGGCGGAGACGGTGCGGCGGGAGCTGGCCGAGCGCTGGCCCGAGGCCCTCGAGCGGTTCCGGGTGGAGTTCGAGCGCGTCGCGGGGGTATTCCATCGCGTCCCGGACCTGGCCGCGGTGCCCGCGGCGATCGGCGCCATCGCCCGCGGGTACGGTGCGAAGAGCCTGGTCACCTGGGATCCCGCCGCGCTCGGCTTCGACGCGGCGCCCGCGCTCACCCGCGAGGGCCTGGAGGTCGTCGCCGCGCGCGCGGGGCAGGAGGACGAGGCCGCCCGCCTCCGCCATCGCGAGCAGGCGGCGCGGGCCCAGGTGGGCGTCACCGGCGCCGACTTCGTGCTCGCGGAGACCGGGACGCTGATCCTGCTCTCCGGGTCGGGCCGCCCGCGCTCGACCTCGCTGCTGCCCGACGTGCACGTGGCGGTCTTCGGCCGGGACCGGCTGCTCGAGACCCTGGAGCAGGTGGGCGTGATGCTGGAAGCGCTCCACGTGAACCCCGATCGCGCGATGTCCGGGGCGATGATCAATTTCATCACCGGGCCCTCACGGACCGCCGACATCGAGCTCACCTTGACCCGGGGCGTGCACGGGCCCAAGGAAGTGCACGCGGTGTTCGTGGAGGCCCCGTGAGCGAGCCGCGGCTCTTCACCCCGGACGAGGTCGATCGCCTGATCCCGCGATTGACCGAGCTCATGGAGATCGCCATCGAGCGCCACGGCCAGGCCCTGGCGCTGCAGGAGCGCCTGCGCGACGATCGCGCGCGGGTGTCCGCCTCCGGCGGGGAGCGACGGGACGCGATGGACTGGAAGGCCCGCGCCGAGCGCCTCGACGGCCTGGGCATCGAGGTGCGCCAGCTCCTGCAGGACGTCCAGGCCATGGGCGGGATCGTGAAGGATCTCGAGACGGGCCTGGTGGACTTTCCCGGCCGCGGGCCCGCGGGGCCCGGCGGACCGATCGTGAATCTCTGCTGGAAGCTCGGGGAGGACGCGGTGCGATTCTGGCACGGGATGGACGAGGGCTTCGCCCAGCGGAAGCCGCTGTCATGACGTACCAGGCGGTTCTCTTCGATCTCTTCGACACCCTGGTCCTCTTCCACCGGGAGCGCCTGCCCGAGATCCACGTCAACGGGCGCACGGTCCACAGCACCGCGGGCCACCTGCACGCGGCATTCCGGCCCTTCGCCCCGCACGTGGAGCTGCCCGCCTTCATGGACGCGCTGTTCTGGAGCTGGCAGGAGGCGGAGCGCATTCGCAACGAGGCCCATCGGGAGGTCGGTGCCCCGGAGCGGTTCGGGATGCTGTTCGGGCGCCTCGAGCTCGAGCCCTCGGTGGAAGCGCGCGATCTCCTGCTCGCCACGCACATGCGCGAGCTGTCCAAGGTGGTCGAGTGCCCCGGGCACCACGCCCCGCTCCTGAAGGCGCTCCGCGAGCGGTACCGGCTCGCGGTGGTCTCGAACTTCGACTACTCGCCCACCTGCCTGGCGATCCTCGAGCGGGAGGGCATCGCCGATCTCTTCGAGACCATCGTGATCTCGGACGAGGTCGGCTGGCGCAAGCCCAAGCCGGTCATCTTCGAGACCGCGCTCGACCGGATGAAGGCCCTGCGCCCCGCCGAGGCCCTCTTCGTGGGGGACCGGGCCGACATCGACGTGATCGGCGCGCGGGGGGTGGGCATGCCGACCGCCTGGATCAACCGGGAGGCCACCC
>CAMLFJ010000179.1 GCA_946479205.1 uncultured bacterium
CCTGGCCGCCGCGATCGAGCTCGACGGCGTGGACGGCATCGTGGCGCTGGCCGCGGGAACCGACGGCACCGACGGGCCCACGGACGCGGCGGGGGCGGTGGCGGACGGCGCGACCCAGAAGCGGGCGCGCGAGCGCGGTGAGGATCTCCAGGGGCGCCTGGCCCGGAACGACTCGAACCCGGTGCTCGCGGCGCTGGACGACCTGGTGGTCACGGGCCCGACCAACACCAACCTGCTCGATCTCTACCTGCTGCTCATCGAGCCGCGCTAGCGGGCCCGGTACTCCTCGATCACCGCGAGGATGCGCTCGCGGACGGCCTGGCGCACCTTGGGGTCGGCGAGGTTCCGGGTGATCGCGTCGTCCTCGACCTCGAACATCTTCACGAAGCGCGGGGGCCGGCCGGCGGGGGTGCGCTCCACGAAGGGGCCGGAGCCGTCGAGGATACCGTCCCACGTCTCCCGCAGGAGGGCCCAGTAGTCCCGGCGCCGCTCCGCGAAGACCAGCGCCCCCGCGCACTCGGCGTCGGGCAGCCGCACGTACCAGTTCTTGCCGAGCTCGCGCACCAGCGGAACGCGGCCGCTGTCGCGGTGGATCGTCTTCACGTTGTCCTGCCGCTCGAGCCAGCTCCCGCCCTGGGCCGCCCCGTACACCATGATGCGGGTCCCCCGCTGCAGCGTCTGGTAGTCGGACCGGCCCATGTCGCGCGTCTCGCGGCCGGGGATCGGGGCGTAGTTCGAGCAGGCCCACTCGGGGTAGGCGCGATCCTCGGTCCAGCGCGCCGCGCACTGGTAGCGCAGCCCGTCGTCCAGGTTGGTCACCCGCCGGGTCCAGAGCCCGGGAGTGGCCCGGAGGTCCCGCGCCTGCCAGTGCAGCGGCGCGATGAAGTCGTAGAGCGACGGGGCGTCGTACTCCCAGTCCTCCGACTGGTGGCGAATCATCGTGTCTTCCCGGACATTTCCGGCCAGATCGCTCAGGAACAGGATGCGCTGGAGGCGCAACCGGTTCGCGGAGAGCGTCTCGGCCACGATCCATTCCTTGGCGGACTTGTCCCGGTTGACGTCGTAGACGCGGGGATCCCGCACGTAGCCCGGCTTGAGGTCCTGGACCTCGACGTAGCTGTAGTCCACCAGGTAGCAGCCCGCCATGCTCTGCACCGCCTGCCGCCCCCGCGCGAGCTGATCGCCCTGGGCGTGGGCGGCGGTGGCCCCCCAGAGGAGCAGGACGAGCAGGAGCAGCGTGATCAGGGGCGCGCGTATCGGCATCGGGCAGAGGCCTCTGCGGCTTAGGGTTCACCTAAGCCGCAGCGCCTGTCAACCGAAAGCCGTCCGACTAGAAGCGCACGCGGGTCCGATAGCCGAGCGTGGCCGCCCCCTCCTTGGGGACCGCGACCTTCCACCGGGCGGTGAAGGCCTCGAGCTTCTCGTGGGGCTGGGTGGACTTCAGGACCTCCCAGTCGCCGGGCATGGGCTCGATCACCTCGACGGTGACCGCCTCCTTCTTGTGGTTGCGGAGGGTGATCTCCCACTCGATCTCGTAGAGGTTGCTGCCGATCTTCTTCCAGTCCTTCTGGACGCGCTCGCCCACCACGTCGAAGGCCTCGCCCATCTTGATCCGCACCCGCTCGTCCTTCGGAGTGTGGTCGATCCAGTCCTCGCCGATGAGCTGCTGGCTGCCCGAGGCGTCCGCCTTGTATACGCGCACCTTACCCTTGGGCAGGGGCACGCCGAGGCGGTTCTCCTTGGTGTTGCGGATGTCGAGGTAGACGCCCACCTTCTGGTTCGCGATCGGCATCCCGTACTGGGTGCGGTGGTAGCTCGCGGCCCCGTAGTAGATGAAGTGCTTCTCTACCGGGAAGTCGGCCGCGGACAGGAGGGTGAGCTGCTTGGTCTGGCTCTCCTTGATGGTGGTGCGGCCGTCGAGGGTGTAGAGGTGGTACTCGAAGAAGCCCTCGGACTTGAAGTCGCGCTCCGCCGCCGCCGGGGACGCCGCCTTGACCGCCATCTCCAGCGACCGCCGCATGTCGTCGCGGCTCACCGCCCGGTTGATGTCGCCCGCGACGAGCTTGAGCGCGGCGTCCCGGTAGGTCGCGCCGCTCTGGTTGTTGATGGTGACCCAGCCGGTGAGATCGGCCCGGGAGTCGGCCGCGTTGATCAGCATCACGTAGTCGGACTTCCAGCTGATGCCGGCGGTGAGATAGGAGGCCTCCACCCGCTGGGCCGCCGGACGGGTGTTGCGCAGCAGCCAGGCCAGGGTCGGCTTCGACACCAGGTTCTCGGGCAGGGCGGGCAGCACCACGCTGCCGAAGTGCCCCATGTGGATCTGGCCGCCGATGTCGTAGACCGGGCCCCGCGTGGATAGCAGGGTGGCCTCCTGAAAGGTCCCGTTACTCTGGTAGAGTCGCACCTTCCGGCCCACGTACTTCTCCATGAGCTTCTCGCTGGAGAGCAGATCGTACTCGTAGTTCTGCTCGAGGATCTTGAGCCCGGTCGGATCGGTGAGCGAGCGCAGCAGCACCGAGGTGGGATCGATCTGGGCGGCCACGTCCATGAAGTGGGCCTCGATGAGGCCGGGGTCGAGTCGGACCTCGCGCACATCTTTCACGAGGCCGAGGTTGCCGTTGTAGACCGTGATCATGACGTCGCGCTGCTCGGCGGCGGTGATCTTGACCGGCGCCGCGCCGGCGACGGGGGCCGCGCCGAGCAGTCCGGCGAGGGTGAAGGCGATCAGGCGTTTCGGAAGCGTTCTCATCGTGGTCCTCCGGGATCCGGATGGCTGTTGCTGCCCGGTTAGACCCGGGGAGCCCGGAGAAGTTCCCGGCTACTGCAGGCGGAGGACGACGCGGATCTGCGCGGGAAGGTCCGGGCGCTCGGCCTCCACCCGCCAGGAGCCGATGCGCTTGAGGCTCTCCGAGAACTCCGCATAGCGCGGCTGCGGGATCACGGCCTCGACCACCGTGGCCTCGTCCTCGCGTCGCCGCTGCGTGACACCGCCGCCCAGGCGCTCGATGAGCGCGGTGAGCTCGCGCTCCGCCGCGTCGCGGTCCTTGACCGCCACCCGGGCCACCACGTCGGCCGGGGGCGCGGCCTTCCTCGCGCCCAGCCTCGCCGAGGCCCCGGCCGCCCGCGCCGAGTCCTCCGCGGTCTCGAGCGTCCGCTGGCGGCTCTCGGCTTCGGGGCGCGCCGCGCCGGCCACGTTCTCGCTCGGCGCCTCCGTCTTGGCCGGGGGCTTGGCTTCCTGCGCCGGCGCCGCGGCCGGCGGAGGAGGGGAGCCGGCCGAGGGCGACGAGACCGCCGGTGGCGGGGAGACGGGCGGCGATCCGGGCGCGCGCGATGGCGAGGGCGCGGCGACGGCGGGAAGCGAATTGGCGTCCTGAGACCGGGACGCGTCGGCCCGGTCGCGCGCACCGGCCGCGCGCCCCGGCTCCTCGACGGGGGCCGGGGTGGACGGAGCCGCCGCCGGGGCCTTGTCCCCGAGCAGCTCCGTCGGCTTCTCCTTGGCCGGCGCGGGCGCCGCCGCCTCCTGCCCCCGATCCACCTCGCGCGCGGCCCGCTGGAGCTCAGGCGAGCGCTCGAAGAGGTAGACCGCGAGCAATCCCACCATCACGACCGCGGCGGCCTCGAGCGGCAGCTTGACCGACAGGGGCAGGAGCACCGCGTCCGCGGCGCGCCGGTACCAGGGACGGGGACGCGCCGCGGCCACCACGCGGTCCACGAAGCCCACCGGAGCCCTGACCGGCTCCACCCGGTGAAGCAATGCGACCGTTCCGCGCAGGGCCTCGAACTCGCGTCGGCAGTCGGCACAGCCCTCGAGATGCGCGTCGACCAGGCTCCGCTCGTCCGGGGCGAGGGCCTCGTCGAGATAAGGAGACAGCAGCTCGCGCGTCTCGTCGCAGGTCATGGCAGGAATCGCTCCAGCTTCTCCTTCAGGTCCGCCCGCGCGCGGTGCAGGCGGGATCGAACCGTTCCCAGCTCCAGCTCCAGCACCTGCGCGATCTCCTCGTAGGAGAGCCCCTCGATATCGCGCAGCACCACCACGATCCGCCGATCCTCCGGCAGCTCCGCGATCGCCCGCCCGAGGGCCGACTCGAGCTCGCGCCGCTCGAGCGCCGCATCCGGGCGCGGCCCCGCGTCGGACAGCCGCAGCAGCGCGTCCTCGCCCTGCCGCGTCAAGCGCCGCTCCCCGGAGGCGAGCCGGTTGAGGCACAGCCGCGAGGTGATGGCGTAGAGCCAGGTCGAGAGCTTGGCGTCGCCGCGAAACTCGCCGAGCGCGCGGTGGGCGCGGACGAACGCCTCCTGCGCCACCTCCTCCGCCTCGGCCCGGCTGCCCAGCATGCGAAGGGCCACTCCGAACACGCGATGCTGGTACGTCATCACCAGCTCCTCGAAGGCGGGGGCGTCGCCGGCGCGTAGCCGGTCCAGGAAGCGCGGCGCGTCGCCTGCCTCCGCCTCTCGCACGGTAAGACCATACCGCGGCGCGGAAGTTCCCGAGGCAACAAATGCCGCCGGCCGCCGGGCGGGGCGGGCGCCTCGCGTCCGCCTGCATGGTAGACTCCGCGACACCATGGACAAGCGCGAGCGCGTGCTGGCCGCCCTTTCTCGCAAGCCGGTGGATCGTCCGCCGCTCTCCTTCTGGCGCCACGTCCCCGACGTGGACCACACCGCCTCCGGGCTCGCGGAGGCCATGCTGGCCTTCCAGCGCCGCTGGGACCTCGACTTCGTCAAGGTCATGTCGAGCGGGGTGTACTGCGTGGAGGACTGGGGGTGCGCGGTCGCGTACCAGGGCTCCCCCAACGGGGCCAAGCAGTGCACGAAGCACGCGGTGCAGGGCCGCGACGACTGGGCGCGGATCCGCGCGCTCGACCCGGGAGCGGGCGCGCTCGGGCGCGAGCTCGAGGCGGTGCGCCTCATCGCCCGCGGCCGCGCCGACAACGCGCCGATCCTCCACACCGTGTTCTCCCCGCTCACGGTGGCCCGCAAGCTGGCGGGCGATCGGCTCGTCGAGGACCTCCGGCAGGATCCCGCAGCGGTGGAACCCGCGCTCGACGCCATCACCGAGACCATGGCGGGCCACGCGCGGGCCGCGCTCGACGCGGGCGCCGACGGGCTCTTCTTCGCGACCCAGGCCGCCGCCCCGGACGTGGTCACCGCGGAGGAGAACGCGCGCTTCGATCTCCCCCGCATGCGCCGGATGCTGGACGCGGTGGCCGGGCGCTCCGCCCTCACCCTCCTCCACGTGCACGGCCGCGACATCTACTTCGACCAGGTGGCCGGCCTTCCGGTGCACGCGGTGAACTGGCACGACCGCCTCACCGCGCCACGCCTCGCCGACGCGCACCGGCGCTTCGCGGGCGCGCTCGTCGGCGGGCTCGGCGAGGGCCGGACGCTCCTCCACGGGACGCCCGAGGCGGCGGCCGCGGAGGTCCGCGACGCGCTCGCCCAGACCGGTGGCCTGGGTGTGATCATCGGGCCGGGCTGCGTGCTACCGCTGGCCGCGCCCGACGCCAACCTGGCCGCGGTGGTGGCGGCGGTGAAGTCGACCGCGTGAGGAAGGCCGGCGCGCTCGGGCTGGCCGCGGCGCTCCTGCTCCTGCTCGTCGCGCCTCCCACGGACGCCCAGTCTCCGGGCGAGCTGCGGGTCGCGCTGCCGTGGACGCCCGAGAATCTCGACCCCACGATGAACCTCTCGTCCATCCGGGCCAAGGTGGGCGTGGGCATCTTCGACTCCCTGGTGGGTCGCGACGCCGACAACCGCATCGCGCCGCAGCTCGCCGAATCGTGGAAAGCGCTCGACGACCTCACGCTCCAGCTCAAGCTCCGCCGCGGAGTCGTCTTCCACAACGGCGAGCCGTTCAACGCCGAGGCGGTCCGCTTCACCTTCGAGCGCGTGCTGGATCCCAATCAGAAATCGCCCAACCGCGCCAACGTGGGCGAAGTCGCGCGCGTGGAGGTGGTGGACGACCACACCGTCAACCTCGTGCTGCGCCAACCCTACGCGCCGCTGCTGAACCGCCTCATCGACTTCCCGATCGTGCCGCCCCGGTACACCGCGGAGAAGGGCAACCAGGGCCTGGCCCTGCGCCCGGTGGGCACGGGTCCATTCAAGTTCGTGGAGCTGGTCAAGGACGATCACCTGATCGTCGAGGCCTTCGACCGGCACTGGCGCGGAGCCTCGAAGGTCCGGCGCATCGTCTACAAGCCGATCCCCGAGCCCTTCACCCGCGCCGCCGCGCTCCGCAACAACGAGGTCGACGTGATCGACACGGTGCCGCCGAACCTGGCCGGCGAGCTCGAGCGGGTCGGCGGCATCCGGGTGCAGCGAGTCCCCAGCACCTGGATCATCTATCTCGGGCTCAACGCCTTCAACAAGCCACTCTCGGACGTGCGGGTACGCCAGGCCCTCAACCTCGCGACCGACGTGGACGCGCTCGTGAAGAGCGTGCTCGACGGTAACGCGCGGCGCATGACGGGTCCCTTCACGCCGCAGATGTTCGGCTACGACGCCGCGGTCACGGGTTACGGCCCGGATCCGGCGCGGGCGCGCCGGCTCCTCGCGGACGCCGGCTATCCCGGCGGGGTGGAGATCACGCTGGAGTCACCCACGGGCCGCTACCAGGGCGACAAGGAGATCGCGGAGGCGCTGGGCGGGCAGTGGCAGAAGGCCGGCTTCAAGCCGCGCGTGCAGATCGCGGAGTGGGGCGCCTACTACAAGCGCTATCTCGGCAAGCAGTTCCAGGACGCCTACCTGCTGGGGCTCGGCGGCCCGATGCAGGACGGCGACGAGCTCTACAATCTGGTCTCCTCGAAAGGCCGCGGCCTCTACTACAAGAACGACAAGGTGGACGCCCTCTTCGACGCGGGCCGCTCGACCATGGACCCCGTGAGGCGGAAGAAGATCTACGCGGATCTCGCGCGCGCGATGGTCGAGGACGCCACGTGGGTCTTCCTCATGCAGCAGGTGGACATCTACGCCACCCGCG
>CAMLFJ010000180.1 GCA_946479205.1 uncultured bacterium
CCTGCGCCAGTCGGACGCGACCACGCTCCTCTGCGCCGATCACTCGGGACCGGTGGACTATCTGGAGACGCTGGGCGAGGTGCTCCCGGCCCTCGGCGAATCCGTGCCCGGCGAGCTCCTGGTGGAGGACTTCCCGCGGCTCCGTCGCGTGATCGTCGACGCCGACGACCCCTACCCGGGATGCCTGCGCCTGCGTGACGTGCAGGACGACGGGGACGCGCCCGAGTGGGCGGGCGCGCTCGGCCACGCGGCCGAGCCGGTCGGGCCCGACGATCCGTTCACCATCCTCTACACGTCGGGCACGACCTCGTTCCCGAAGGGCGCGGTGATCAGCCATCGCAATTGCGTGCCGCACGGCTGGTGGTGCGGCGAGGTCATGCGCCTGACTCCGGCCGATCGCGTGCTCCACGCACTCCCGCTCTCCGGCACGTGGGGCGGGCTCTGCGTCCCGCTCGCCGCGCTCAGCCACGGCGCCGCCCTGATCCTGATGGAGACCTTCGAGCCCGCGGTGGCGCTCCGTCTCATGGAGACCGAGCGCGTGACGGTGTGGAACGGGGTGGACGCGATGGCGATCCCGATGCTCGAGCACCCGGACCTCGGGCGGCGCGATCGCTCGAGCCTGCGCACCGGCGGCTTCGCGGCCACCGGCGGCGGCGTGCAGGGCCTCTTCGAGGCGGTGGTGGAACGGCTCGGGGTGCGCCGGGCGTTCCAGCCCTACGGCATGACCGAGGTCAACGCGATGGCGCTGGTGCACGACCTCGACGAGCCGCTCGAGAGCCGCGCGCGCGCCGGGGTCTGGCCCGCCGACGGCATCGAGGCGCGCGTGGTGGACCCGGAGACGGGACGGGACCAGGCCCCCGACCACGAGGGTGAGCTGTGGCTGCGCGGCCGGCTGGTGACCCGGGGCTATTACGAGAAGCCGGAGGAGACCGCGAAGGCGTTCACCCCCGACGGCTGGTTCAAGACCGGCGACCTCGCGGTGCGTGACGGCGTCGGGCGTGTCGTCTTCATCGGGCGACTCCGCGAGGTGCTGCGCATCAGCCACTTCATGGTGGCGCCCGGCGAGATCGAGGACTACCTGCAGACCCACCCGAAGGTGCTGCAGGCCTTCGTCATCGGGGTGCCCGACCCGCGCACCAACGAGGCGGCGGTGGCCTACGTGATCCCGCGGCCCGGGGCGAGCGTCACCGAGGAGGAGATCATCGCCCACTGCCGGGGCCGCATCGCCTCGTTCAAGGTGCCGCGCCACGTGCGCGTGGTGGCCGACGTTCCCCGGACGCCGGGCCCGCACGGCGACAAGGTGCAGAAGGCGCGGCTACGCGCGATGTTCCTCGGCGAGCGCTAGGCGCGCGGCCGCGATCTCCCGCTGCACCGCGGCCGGGCCCGGGAACTCGCGGGTGGTGCGGCGGTACCAGTAGCGCGCGTTGTCGAGATCGCCCTCCAGCGTGTGCACGATGCCGTGCAGCCACGCGGCCAGCTCCGACTTGTCCTCCTGGACGATCTCGTGGGCGCGCTGCCACTCCCCCGCGGCCAGGAACTCCAGGGCCCGGGTGAGCGACTCCTGCCGTGACGGGGTCTTCTCGCTCATCGGCCGAAGTCTACCGCAGTGGTGTTGCCTCCGCTAACCACCACCCCGACCCGCTCGCCCGGCTCGGGCGCGTAGGCTCCGCTCGAGAGCGCCGAGAAGGCGGCGGCGCCGCCGGGCTCGGCCGCCACTCGCAGCGTGTCCCAGAGCGCATCCTGCGCCAGGCGGATGGCCGCGTCGCTCACCAGGAGGACCCGCGCGATGTGGGCCCGCGCGATCGTGAACATCAGCTCGCCGACCCGGCGCGGGGCGAGCGAGTCCGCCGCGATCCCGCCCGCGGGGGCGTCCACCGGCTTGCCCGCCTCGAGCGCCCGGCTGAGCGTGGGCGCCTCCGCGGGCTCGACGCCGATCACCCGCGGCCGCCCGCCGCACCACGCCGCGATCCCGCCGATGAGGCCGCCCCCGCCCACCGAGACCAGCAGGGTGTCGAGACCCGGCGCCTGGCGATCGAGCTCCAGCGCGAGCGTGCCCTGCCCCAGCAGGGTCTCCTCCTGGTCGAAGGCGTGCACGGGCAGCGCGCCCGACCCGGCCGTCCATTCCTGGCTCGCCGCGAGCGCGTCGGCGTAGCGATCGCCGGTCACCACCAGGTCGGCCCCGTAGCTCTGGATGCGCGCGATCTTGGCGGGCGAGGACACGGTAGGCACGAAGATGCGCGCCTTCACGCCGAGGCGCATCGCCGCGTAGGCCACCGCGGCGCCGTGATTACCGCCGGAGGCCGCCACCACCCCGGCGGCCGGGATCGTCCGGGTGAGCAGGTTGGTGAAGGCCCCCCGGGTCTTGAAGGAGCCCGCGTGCTGGAAGAGCTCGAGCTTGAAGACGAGCGGGAAAGCGGCCAGGCCAAAATCGGCCCCGCTCGTCTCCACCACCGGCGTCACGCGGATGTAGGGCGCGATCAGGTCATACGTTCGCTCGATCGCGGCGCGATTGATCCTGATCGTCACGGGCGCTCATGGTAGCATCCTGTTCCCATGGCCCGCATTCTCGTCGTGGACGACGAGCCCGACGTGCGCGAGCTGGTCGAGGTGCTGCTGGCGGCCCCCGACCGACAGATCGACGGGGCCGATGGCGGGCGCGCGGCCCTCGATCGTCTCGCCGTGGATTCCTACGATCTGGTCGTGTCCGATCTCCGGATGCCCGAGGTCGACGGGATCCAGATCTATCGGGCGATCCAGGAGCGGCCCGCCCCGCGGCCCGCCCTTCTCTTCATGTCGGGCTTCACGAACGCGGCCGAGTTCGTGCCGTTCCTGCGCGAGACGGGCACCCCGGTGGTCGCGAAGCCGTTCGACGTGCCGGAGCTCCGGCGCGCGGTGGCGCGCTTGCTCGGCGAGGCCTGAGCCGGCCTACGCGCCGGGCGCCTCGGGCGCGGTGGCCTCCGCCGGCGCGAAGTCGGCGTGCTGGCTCACCGCGTTCACGTTCGGGTGGTCGCGCAGGATCGCGCTGAGGTGGCGGGCGTCCGTGATGGGGCCGTGCTCGGACCGGAACCGCACGATCGCCGCGGCCCCCGCCGCGCCCAGCCCGGGCAACTCGAGAAGCTCCTGCTCGTTGGCGAGATTGACTCGCACCTTTCGTGTCCCGGTCATGAATAGACCTCCGGGCGTCTGGGAAGCAAGGCGCATGCCGCGGGCTAAGTGCGCGGGGCCCCGGGCATCGCGGCGGGCGGAGCGAATCGGGTGGTACTAATTTCCGGGTCGCGGTTACCGGATGTGGTTCAGAGGCGCCTCGCCGCGGGCTGCGCGGTGGATGTTCTCGGCGATCACGCCGGCCCGCGCGTCCATCATGCCTTCGGTCCATCCCGATACGTGAGGGGTCATCAGCACGTTGGGCAGGGCGTGGAACGGGCGATGGCCCGGATGGGTCGGCGCGTCGCCGGTCGGGTAGCGGTACCAGACGTCGAGCGCGGCGCCCGCGATGGTGCCGTGATGGAGCGCGTCGTAGAGAGCGTCCTCGTCCACCACCTCGCCGCGCGCCACGTTGATCAGCACCGCGGTGGCCTTCATCCGCGCGAGCTCCCGGGCGCCGATGAGTCCGCGCGTGTCCGGGGTGAGCGCCAGCGTGATCGCCACGTAGTCGGCGCGCCCCAGCACGTCGTCGAGCGCGGCCGGGCCGCGGAGGAACCCGAGGCCGTGGGGATCCGGCCGCGTCGCGTCGCGGCGGATCGCCAGCACCTCCATGTCGAAGGCCAGCGCCCGCCGCGCGACCGCCTGCCCGATGCGGCCGTAGCCGAGGATGCCCAGCGTCTTGCCGGCCAGCTCCGGCCAGAGCGGCACCGGCGCGCCCGACCACACGCTCTCCCACCGGCCGCGGCGCAGGTCGGCGTCGATCCGGCAGAAGCTCCGGCTGATCGCGAGCATCGCGCCGATCACGTACTCCGCGATGCCGACGTCGTGGCCATAGGCGTTGGCCAGCGCGGTGCCCGGCGCCAGCGCGCTCCGGTCGATGCGATCGAGGCCCGCGCCCGGCACCTGCACCAGGCGCAGGCGCGGGGCCGCCGCGGCCATCTCGCGGGTGAAGGCCATGCTCACCAGCACGTCCACGTCGCCGAGCCGCGCGACGATGTCGCGGTCGCCGGCCAGCGTCACCTCGCACGGGATGCGCAGGCGCGTCCGCACCCGGTCGGCCACGTGGCCCGCGAAGACCCCCGCGAAGACGATCCTCACACGAGCACCATCTGGGTCTGAGTCGTCAGGGAGAGGAGACGCCCCGACTCGTCGGTGACCCGCGTCTGCCACACCTGGGTGCGCTTGCCCCGGTGCAGCGGGGTGGCCTCCGCGCGCACCACGCCGGAGCGGCCCGCCGCGAAGAAGTTGGTCTTCGACTCGAGCGTGGTCGTGCCCGCCCCCGGAGGCAGGTTCACGATGGTGGCCGCCGCGCCCACCGTGTCGGCCAGCGCCATCAGGGTGCCGCCGTGCAGCGCGCCGCCGACCGTGCGCAGCTCGTCGCGGATCGTCAGCTCCGCCACCACGCGCTCGGGGCTCGCCTCCACGATGCGCAGCCCCAGCAGGGTGCTCAGGGTTCCGGCCATCCGCTCGTTGAACGGGGTGGGATCGATGTCCATGGGTGCCCTCCGGCCGCCATCCTCACCGAAAGCGGGAGCCAGTTCAATTACCTCGGAGGTAATGGCGCTCGGTCGCGCCCTGCGTATACTTCCGGCATGGCCACGTCCAACATGTCGACCGGAACCCGGCCGGCCGCGGGCCGCGCGGCCAGCACGTTCGGGCGGCTGCTCAAGCAGTGGCGCGAGCGACGCCGCCTGAGCCAGCTCGCCCTCGCGGTGGACGCGGAGATCTCGTCGCGGCATCTGAGCTTCATCGAGACCGGCCGCGCCCAGCCGAGCCGCGACATGGTGCTGCTGCTGAGCCGCGTCCTCGAGGTCCCGCCCCGCGGCCGCAACGACCTGCTCACCGCCGCCGGGTACGCGCCGGTGTACCGGGAGACCGGCCTCGAGGCGCCCGAGATGGCCGACGTCCGCCGCGCGCTCGATTTCATGATGCGCCAGCAGGAGCCCTACCCCGGCCTGGTCATCGACGGCCACTGGAACATCCTGATGACGAACGCGGGCGCCCGGCGCCTGATGAGCCTGATCCTCGACCCCGGCGCGGTGGCGGCGGTCGGCGGCCCGCCCAACGCGATGCGCCTCTTCTACCATCCGAAGGGCATGCGCCCGTTCATCGTCAACTGGGAAGCCACCGCGGCCGGACTCATCCAGTGGCTGCATCGGGACCTGGCCCGCGGCATCGGCGACGCGGAGACGAGCCGGCTGCTCGAGGAGCTGCTGTCCTATCCGGACGTCCCGCGGAAGTGGCGCACGCTCGACCTCGACGCCGCCCCGGTGCCCTTCCTGGGCGTGGAGCTGCGCCGGGGCAAGACGCACCTCACCTTCTTCTCCACCCTGACCACGCTCGGCGTCCCCTACGACATCACGCTGCACGAGCTGCGCGTGGAATGCTTCTTCCCCGCCGATCGGGAGAGCGAGACCCTGCTGCGCTCCCTGGGAGATTCCGCATGAGCGCCTCCGCGCGTCCGACCCAGTTCGGGAGAATCCACCATCCGGACGAGGCCTGGCTGGCCCAGCAGCCGCCCGAGCCCATTCTCGAGCCCGAGCTGCCGATCGTCGACACGCATCACCACCTGTGGGACCGCGAGGGCCATCGCTACCTTCTGCCCGAGCTCCTCGCGGACGCGGCGACCGGCCACAACCTGGTCGCCACCGTGTTCCTCGAGTGCCACTCGATGTACCGCGCGACCGGGCCCGCGGAGATGCGCCCGGTGGGCGAGACCGAGTTCGTGGCCGGCCAGGCCGCGATGAGCGCCAGCGGCATGTACGGGCCCACCCGGGTGGCCGCGGGCATCGTGGGCTTCGCCGATCTCACCCTCGGCGACCGCGTGGAGCCGGTGCTGCAGGCGCATCTCCGCGCCGGCGGCGGGCGCTTCCGCGGGGTGCGGCACTCGGCGGCGTGGGACGCCAGCGACGTCATCGGCAACAGCGCGGTGGCGGACGGGCCGCACGTCTACCAGCGGCCGGACTTCCGCGCGGGCCTGGCCGTGCTCACCCACCTCGGGCTCTCGCTCGACGCCTGGGTGTTCCATCCGCAGCTCGCGGACGTGGTCGACCTGGCCCGCGCGTTTCCCGACACGACCATCATCCTCGGTCACGTGGGCGGCGTGCTCGGCTACGGCCCCTACGCCGGCAAGCAGAAGGAAGTCTTCGCGGCCTGGAAGCCCCAGATGACCGAGCTCGCGCGCTGCCCCAACGTGGTGGTCAAGCTCGGCGGCATGATGATGCGTCTGGCCGCCTTCGACTACCGCACCCAGCCGAAGCCACCCACCTCCACCGAGCTGGCCGCGCTGTGGCGCCCGTACATGGAGACGTGCATCGAGCTCTTCGGCGCGAATCGCTGTCTCTTCGAGAGCAACTTCCCGGTGGACAAGATGGGTATCGGCTGGGCGGGGCTCTGGAACGCGCTGAAGCGGATCGCGGCCGGCGCCTCCGCCGCCGAGAGGCAGGCGATGTTCAGCGGCACCGCCCGGCGGGTCTATCGGCTGGACGCCTAGAACCGTGGACCAGTACCGTGAGGCCAACCGCGCGCTCTGGGACGCCTGGACGCGGATCAACCTCCGGTCCGAGATGTACGACGTCGAGGCGTTCGCGGCGGGCCGCGGCCGCGACCTCCGCGCGATCGACCGCGCCGGGCCGGGAGACGTCCGGGGCAAGTCGCTGCTCCACCTCCAGTGCCACTTCGGGATGGACACCATCCGCTGGGCGGGGTACGGCGCGACGGTCACCGGCGTGGACTTCTCCGAGGAAGCGGTGACCGCCGCCCGGGCGCTCGCGGCCCGCATGGGGGTGCCCGCCACCTTCGT
>CAMLFJ010000181.1 GCA_946479205.1 uncultured bacterium
CAGGAACGGGCATGGACCGGATCGGTTCAGCATGGCTCGGTTCTCCTCGTACTCGGAGCGCTGCTACGCGGGGCCGGGCCGCGGCCCGGTCCGGAGCGCATAGGAGCTCAGCACCTTCATGTAGTTGGCCCGCTCGAACGCGGCCGGGTCGCGAACCGCCCGGTAGCTCATGCTGCCCTGCATCTGCCGGATCGACTCGTACTCGTGGGCTCCCATCCAGTCGAGCAGCCCCTCGCGCACGGCGGTGAGGTGCTCGATGCCGTGCTGGAGCAGCGCCGAGGTCATCATCGCGATCCGCGCGCCCGCCATCATGGATTTCAGGACGTCGTGGGCGGTGTGCACGCCCCCGGTGACGGCGAGATCGGGCCGGACGCGACCGTGCAGGATGGCAACCCAGTGCAGCCTTACCAGAAGCTCGTGCGAGCTCGACAGGGTGAGATGTGGCACGACCTCGAGACTCTCCAGGTCGAAGTCCGGAAGGTAGAACCGGTTGAAGAGCACCAGCGCATCGGCGCCCGCCCGGTCGAGGCGGCGCGCGAGGTTCGCCGGGGCGCTGAAGGTGTGGCCGAGCTTGACCGCGACGGGGATGCGGACACTCGCCTTGACGTCCCGCACCAGGTCCACGTACCGTCGCTCCACCTCCTCGGAGGTCATGGCGGGGTCGGTGGGGATGTAATAGACGTTCAACTCGAGAGCATCGGCACCGGCTTGCTCGATCTTCCGGGCGTAGGAGATCCAGCCGCCGCTGGAGATACCGTTCAGGCTGCCCACGACCGGGATCCGGACGGCGGCCTTGGCTCGCCGGATGTGCTCGAGATACGCGTCCGGTCCGATCTTGTAGCTCTGCATGTCCGGAAAGTAGGACACCGCCTCGGCGTAGCTCTCCGCCCCGTGGGTGAGAGCACGGTCGAGCTGTGAGCTCTCGACCGTGATCTGCTCCTCGAAGAGCGAGTGCAGCACCACCGCCGCCGCCCCCGCGTCCTCCATCCGGCGAATGTTGTCGACGCTCTCGCACAGCGGTCCCGCCGAGCACACCAGCGGGTTCGCGAGTGACAGCCCGAGATACCGCGTCGAGAGATCGATCATCCCGCGCCTCCGGTGTCACGCGCCGGGAACAGCGTGGCCCATTGCTCGTAGAGGCGCCAGCGCGCGTGCACGTCGTCCTGGGCCTTCTCGAGGAGCCGTCGGGCGGTCTCCGGGTCGCTGTGGGCCAGCATGCTGTAGCGGGTCTCGTTGTAGGCATAGGTCTTGAGCGGCAGGCTCGGAGCCTTCGAGTCGAGCTCGAGGGCGGGCCGACCGTCCCGACCGCGCTCGGGGTCGTAGCGGAAGAGCGGCCAGTGACCCGACAGGACAGCGGCCTTCTGCTGCTCCATGCCGTGGCGCAGGTCGTAGCCGTGGGCGATGCAGTGGCTGTAGGCAATGATGAGCGACGGCCCCGGATAGGCTTCGGCTTCGCGGAACGCCTTGACCGTCTGGGCATCGTTGCCGCCCATGGCCACGCGGGCCACGTAGACATTCCCATACGTCATGGCCATGAGAGCCAGGTCCTTCTTGGCCGTCGGTTTCCCGCCGGCGGCAAACTTCGCGACGGCCGCGCGCGGGGTGGCCTTCGACATCTGCCCACCCGTGTTCGAATAGACCTCGGTATCGAGGACGAGGATGTTCACGTTCGCGCCCGAGGCTAGGACATGGTCGAGCCCGCCGTAGCCGATGTCGTACGCCCAGCCGTCGCCCCCCACGATCCACACGCTCTTGCTGACCAGTGCATCGGCCACGCTCAGGAGCTCGGGCGCCTCCGGCACGCGGAGCCCGGCGAGCGCCACCTTGAGCCGACCAACCCGCTCCCGCTGCGCCTCGATGCCGGCTTCCGTGGATTGGTCGGGGCCGAGCAGCTCGGGGCCGAGCGCGCCGATCGCGGCGCCGAGACGGTTGACGAGCTCCCGGGCGTACTCGGCCTGCTTGTCCAGGGCGATGCGCATGCCGAGGCCGAACTCCGCGTTGTCCTCGAACAGGGAGTTGGCCCAGGCGGGTCCGCGGCCGTCCCGGTTCACGGTCCATGGCGTGGTGGGCTGGTTGCCGCCGTAGATGGACGAGCAGCCCGTGGCGTTGGCGATGAGGGCACGGTCACCGAAGAGCTGGCTGAGGAGCTTGAGGTACGGGGTCTCGCCACAGCCGGCGCAGGCGCCGGAGAACTCGAAGAGGGGCTGCAGCAGCTGGGCGTCCTTCACCTGGCTCATGTTGAGCACGTGCCGGTCCGTCTCGGGCAGCGCGAGGAAGAACCCCCAGCTCGCCGCCTCCTGGTCGTGGAGCGGCGCCTCCGGCACCATGTCGATGGCCTTGTGGCGCACCTCGCTCTTGCTCTTGGCGGGGCACACCTCGACGCAGAGCCCACAGCCGGTGCAGTCCGCAGCGGAGACCTGCAGGGTGAACCGAGCGCCGCCGAACTCGCGCCAGCGGGCGGGCGCCGACTTGAAAGCGGAGGGCGCCCCCGCCAGCATCGCGGGCGCGTAGACCTTCGCCCGGATGACCGCGTGGGGACAGACCAGCACGCACTTCCCGCACTGGATGCAGAGGGCCTCGTCCCACGCCGGGATCTCCAGCGCGATCCCGCGTTTCTCCCACCGGGCGGTTCCGGTCGGGTACGTGCCGTCGGCCGGGAGCGCGCTCACCGGGAGCGCGTCGCCCTCCCCAGCGATCATCCGGGCGGTGACCCGCCGGACGAAGTCGGGCGTCCCGGCGAGGACGGGTGGCCGCTGGCCTCCGTCGTCCGTCACCGTTCCCGGTACCGCCACCGCGCTGAGGTGCTCGAGCGCGGCATCCACCGCCTCCCAGTTCCTCTCCACCACGGCCACTCCCCGCCGACCGTACGTCTTCTCGATGGCGTGCTTGATCGCGGCGATGGCCTCGCCCCGCGGCAACACGCCGCTGATGGCAAAGAAGCAGACCTGCATCACGGTGTTGACGCGCCCGCCCATCCCGGCCTCCTGCGCCACCCGGTTGCCGTCGATGGCGAACAGCCGCAGGCGCTTGTCGACGATCTGCCGCTGGACCGCCCTGGGGAGGTGCTCCCAGACCGCATCGGCCGCGTAGGGGCTGTTGAGCAGGAAGGCGGCCCCCGGCTCCGCCTCCCGCAGCACGTCGAAGCGCTCCAGCAACGAGAACTGGTGGCAGGCCACGAACGTCGCGCGACTGATCAGGTAGGTCGAACGGATGGGCCGGGGCCCGAACCGGAGGTGAGAGACGGTGACGGAGCCGGACTTCTTCGAGTCGTAGACGAAGTAGCCCTGGGCGTAGTGGTCCGTCTGCTCGCCGATGATCTTGATCGAGTTCTTGTTGGCGCCGACCGTTCCGTCGGATCCCAGGCCGTAGAAGATCGCGCGCACCGTGGCCGGATCCTCCGTGGAAAAGGAGGCATCGTAGGGCAGGCTGGTGTGGGTCAGGTCGTCCTGGATTCCGATGGTGAAGTGCGTCCGGGGGTGCGCGTTCGCCATCTCGTCGAGGATCCCCTTCACCATGGCCGGGGTGAACTCCTTGGACCCGAGGCCGTAGCGCCCCCCGATGATGCGCGGCGCCCGGGAAGCCGGCACGCGACCGAGCGCGACGGCCTCACTCATGGCCGCCACGATGTCGAGGTAGAGCGGCTCGCCCACGCTACCCGGCTCCTTGGTACGGTCGAGCACCGCGAGGGTCCGGACCGTCGCGGGCAGGACCGCCAGGAAGTGCTCCACCGAGAAGGGGCGGTAGAGCCGGACCTTCACGATCCCGACCTTCTCACCGCGCGCGACCAGATGCTCCACCGTCTCCTGGGCCGTTTCCGCGCTCGAGCCCATCATGACGATCACCCGCTGGGCGTCGGGAGCGCCCGCGTAGTCGAAGAGCCGGTAGCGGCGGCCGACCAGGTCAGAGAGCCGGTCCATCGCGCGCTGCACGATGGTGGGGCAGGCCAGGTAGTAGGGATTGACGGTTTCTCGGGCCTGGAAGTACACATCCGGGTTCTGGGCCGTGCCGCGGATGACCGGACGGTCCGGCGAGAGTGCACGCGCGCGGTGTGCCCGCACCAGATCGTCCCGGATCATCGCGCGCAGCGCGGCGGGAGCGAGCGGCTCGACCTTGGCCACCTCGTGGGACGTACGGAACCCGTCGAAGAAATGCAGGAACGGCACCCGCGCCTCGAGGGTGGCGGCCTGCGCGATCAGTGCCAGGTCCATCGCCTCCTGCACCGAGCCGGAGGCCAGCATGGCGAAGCCCGTGGCCCGGGCCGCCATGACGTCGCTGTGGTCGCCGAAGATGGAGAGGGCCTGTGTCGCGAGGGCCCGCGCGGCCACGTGGAAGACGGTGGCCGTCAGCTCCCCCGCGATCTTGTACATGTTGGGGATCATCAACAGCAAACCCTGGGACGCGGTGAACGTGGTCGCCAGTGCTCCGCTCTGCAGGGCCCCGTGCAGGGCGCCGGCCGCGCCTCCCTCGCTCTGCATCTCGACCACCGTGGGCACCGTCCCCCAGAGGTTCGGGCGATGCTCCGCAGCCCACTGGTCGGCCCACTCGCCCATGGCCGAGGACGGCGTGATGGGGTAGATGGCGATCACCTCGCTGAGCTGGTAGGCGACGTGGGCGGCGGCCTCGTTGCCGTCGAGGGTGACCCTCTGGCGCGCGCCGCCCGCGGGGGGCGCTTCTGCGAGCGCGGCCTGCAGCATCACCGGGTCCCCGCGACCGGCTCGTAGAGACAGAGCGGATCCTCGGCCAGGGGATCGCCCGTCGCCGCCAGCGCCCGGGCGCGGGAGCCGCCGCAGGCTTCCCGCCACTCGCACCGCCCGCACCGGCCTCCGAAGAGGTCGGGGCGCCGCAGCGCGCGGAAGAGCCCGGAATCCCGGTAGAGGTCGACCGGGTCCGCGGCCCTCACGTTGCCGGACGGCAGGGCGAAGAAGCCTGAAGGTTGGACTAGGCCGGCGTGCGAGATGAACATGATGCCGTTGCCGTCCCGGATGCCCGCGCCGGGTCCGACCGCCTGGCTCGCCGGGGCGGCGCCTGTCCGACGCGCACCCTTGCGGACCACCCGGCGGAAGTGGGGAGCCTCGGTGGTGGTGACGACGGGCCCGTCCGGGCTCGCCAGATCCAGCAGCGTCTCGAACAGCCGCTCGCAGGCCGCGGCCGTGATGGGCCGGAGCACTGTGCCCCGCCCGACCGCGACGAGGAAGAAGAGGCTCCACCGGGCCGCGCCCAGGCCCGCGGCCACCGCGTGGACCGCGGGCAGGTCCGCGAGCGTCTCCTCGCAGACCAGCGTATTCACCTGGAACGGCATGCCCGCGGCGACGCACGCGCGCGCAGCGGCGACGGTGCGATCGAAGCACCCGGGAACGCCGCGGAGGGCGTCATGCCGGGTGGCCTCGGAGCCGTCCAGACTCAGCGAGACGGCCTCCACGCCGGCCGCCGCGAGCCGGTCGATCATCCGCGGTGTCAACAGCGGCGTCGCGCTGGGCGCCACCGACACCCCGAAGCCCCGCGCCTGCGCCGCGGCGATCAGCTCGAAGAGATCCGGCCGCTTGAGCGGGTCACCTCCCGTCAGGACCAGATGCGGCAGCGGCGCGCCGAAGCGCGCCAGCCGGTCGACGAGGGCAAGGCCTTCCGGCGCCGTGAGCTCGGCCGGATCGGGCTCGGGCGCGGCCTCGGCGCGGCAGTGGCGGCAGGCCAGGTCGCACGCCCGTGTCAGCTCCCAGTAGACCCGGCGGGGAGCCCGGTCGAAGCGGAGGGCAGAGATCATCCGCCGCTCACGGGTGACTCATCTCGCTTGCCGATCTCCAGGTAGCCGCGCGATCCCGGCCCCAGGTACAGCTGGCGGGGCCGCGCGATCTTCTGCTCCGGATCCCCCCGCATCTCCTGCCACTGGGCGAGCCAGCCGCTCGTGCGCGGGATGGCGAAGAGAACCGGGAACATCTCCACCGGGAAGCCGATGGCCTGATAGATCAGCCCGGAGTAGAAGTCTACGTTGGGATAGAGCCGCCGCGAGACGAAGTACTCGTCCTCGAGCGCGATCCGCTCCAGCTCGAGCGCGATGGGCAGGAGCTCGCTCGGCCGCGTGACCTCGAACACCTCGTCGGCCATGCGCTTGATGATCTTGGCGCGCGGGTCGTAATTCTTGTACACGCGATGACCGAACCCCATCAGCTTGGCCTTGCCCTCCTTCACCTGCTGGATGAACTCGGGGATCCGATCCTTGGAGCCGACGGCGCGGAGCATCCGGAGCACTTGCTCGTTGGCCCCGCCATGGAGCGGGCCGTAGAGCGCGGCCACGCCCCCGGCCAAAGCCGAGTACGGGTCTACCTGGGACGAGCCCACGCTGCGGACGGCATTGGTCGAGCAGTTCTGCTCGTGGTCGGCGTGGAGGATAAACAGCACCTCCAGCGCCCGCTCGATGGTCCGGTTGGGCTCGTACTTCACCTCGGTGGTCTTGAACAGCATGTTGAGGAAGTTGCCGGTGTAGGAGAGCTCGTTGTCGGGATAGGCGTAGGGCAACCCCAGGCTGTGACGGAAGGCGAAGGCGGCCAGGGTCGGCATCTTGGCGACGAGCCGGATGATCTGAAGGCGCCGGGTCTCGGGGTCCGAGGCGTCACGGGCTTCCGGGTAGAAGGTGGACAGGGCCGCCACCGTGGAGATCAGCATCCCCATCGGGTGGGCATCGTGATGGAACCCGTCCATGAACTTCTTGATGTTCTCGTGGACCCAGGTGTGGTGCGTGATCTGCCAGACCCAGCTGTCCATCTGGTCGAGCGTGGGCAGCTCCCCGTGCAGCAACAGGTAGGCCACCTCCAGGTAGTTGGACCGCTCGGCCAGCTCCTCGATGGGATAGCCGCGGTAACGGAGAATGCCCTGGTCGCCGTCGATCTCGGTGATTCGGCTCACGGTGGACGCCGTGTTCATGAAGGCCGGGTCATAGGACAGCAGGCCGA
>CAMLFJ010000182.1 GCA_946479205.1 uncultured bacterium
CGAGCGGGGCGCCGGGCGGGGCGAAGGTGACGATGAAATCCTCCGACTGGGACGCGGCGGGGCGCGGCCCGGGCTGGCCGGGCGCGGCGGTGGGCGCGGGCGCGGGGCCGCCCGCGGTGGCGCAGGCGCCGAGCCACAGCGCCGCGACGGCCACCAGCAGGGCCGATCCACGCGTGCGTCGCATCGTCATCCCCATATCCTACGCGACCGGGACACGAACCCGCTCACACTACGGGCGCCAGGCCGAGCACCTCGTAGACCTCGACCTCCTCTTCCTTGCCCTTGACCCGGATGCGTCCCAGCGGGCGCGCGTCGACCAGGTCGCGCACGCGCTCGTAGGTGCGGTGGCTGATGAGGATCTGGCCGGGCTTGGCGTTGGACTCGAGCCGGGCCGCGAGGTTGACGCTGTCGCCGATGACCGTGTACTCCATGCGGTCCTCGGTGCCCACGGTGCCCGCCACCGCCTCGCCCGCGCTGACCCCGATGCCGACCGAGATGGCCTCCTTGCCGTCGCGCGCCCGCTTCTCGTTGAGGCCGGTAATTCCTTCCTGCATGGCGAGCGCGGTGCGGATGGCCCGCGCGGAGTGGTCGGGATGGGCCATGGGCGCCCCGAACACCGCCATCACCGCGTCGCCCAGGAACTTGTCGAGCGTGCCGTCGTACTTGAAGGTGGTCTCGATCATCAGGTTGTAGAAGTCGTTGAGCAGCAGCACGACCTCTTCCGGGGCGAGCCGCTCCGACATCGGGGTGAACCCCCGGACGTCGCAGAAGAGCACGGTGACCTGGCGCCGCTCGCCGGAGAGCACCAGGTTCTCCGGGTCCTTCAGGATCTCCTCCACGACCTCGCGCGCCACGTAGCGCGTGAACGCGCGCTTGATCATCTCCTTCTCGCGCAGGCTGCGCGCCATCCGGTTGAAGGACTCGGTCAGCACGCCCAGCTCGTCGCGGGAGGCCACTGGCAGCGCGATGTTGAAGTTGCCCGCCGCGATCGCCCCGGTGGCCTGCACCAGGCGGAAGATCGGGCGCGAGAGCAGCGCGGCCAGGCCCACCGCGCCGCCGAGACCGGCCAGGACCATGACCAGGGTGATCAGAAGGGCCTGGTTGCGCGCGCTCGCGAGCGCCGCGGTGATGGCCTCCTCGCTGAAGCCCAGGTAGAGCCCGCCGACCGGCACCCCGCTGTAGATGAGCGGCACCGCGAAGTCGATGATCCGGCCCTGCGGCGTCTTGTAGGTCTGGATCAGCACCCGGTTCTTGAGGGGCTCCAGCCCCTTGGGCCGCACCACCGCGGTCTTGACCGCCCGGGCGTCGGAGTGAGCGAGCGTGTTGCCGTCCTGATCCGAGACGATCACGTAGGCCACGTCCGGGTCCTTCATCGCGTCGGTCACCAGCACGCCCAGGGTCAGCTCGTCGTTGGTGAGGAGCGGGGTCTTGGCCCCGGCCGCGAAGTTCTCGGCCATGGTGAGCCCGCGCTTCGTCATCTCCGCGGTCAGGCTCTGCTGCTGCTGGCGGAGGAGGAAGAGGCCGACGAGGGCGACGGCCAGGACCACGAGCGCGGTGATCAGGAGGCTGAGCTTGACCTTGAGCGGGACGCGGATCGCGATCTGATCCGGCGGAGCCGCCGCGGTGTCCATGGTGCCTGCCGGGGGGGCCACGGTCGCGGTGACGGGGGTTGTATCCACCCCCCGATTCTACAGCCCGTGCAGCGGGAATATTCTGTCCTGGATCTCCCCCACCTGCCGGCGCGCGTACTCCTCGGCCCAGCGGCGGGTGTCGGGGGGCGAGGCCTCGACGGGGTCGTCGAGCGAGAGGATGCCCAGCCCGAGCCGCTGCATGTCCCGATGGCTCTCCCGCGGCAGGTCCCGGGGCAGGTCCACGTCGTTCATGGCCGCCCACGCCGCCGTCCAGGCCCGGGCCACGTTGGTCAGATCGTAGCCGCCGCCGCCCAGCGCGACCACCCGGGGCGCCAGGGGCAGCAGGCGCTTCACCGCGCGGGTGAAGCCCTGCACCGTGAGGCTCAGGTGGGTGAGCGGATCGGTCCGATGCGAGTCGATGCCGAGCTGGATGACCAGCGCGTCCGGCTTGAAGGCGGTCACCAGCGGCGGGACGACCGCCTCGAAGGCCTCGTGGTAGACCGCGTCGTCGGTCAGCGGCTGGAGCGGCACGTTGACCGAGTACCCGAGGCCCGCGCCCTCGCCCATCTCCACCACGAAGCCGGTGCCGGGAAAGAGCCGGTCGCCGCGCTCGTGGGTGGACACGGTGAGCACGTTGGGATCGTCGTAGAACGCGAACTGCACCCCGTCGCCATGATGCGCGTCGATGTCCACGTAGGCCACCCGCAGGCCGCGCTGCCGCAGCCGCATGATGGCCAGCACCGCGTCGTTGACGTAGCAGAAGCCGGAGGCGCGCCCGGGCATCGCGTGGTGCAGGCCGCCCGCGAAGTGGAAGGCCCGGGTGGCCTCTCCGTCCGCGACCAGCCGGGCCGCGAGCAGAGAGCCACCGGCGCCGAGCTGGGCGGCCTCCCACAGCCCGGGGAAGATCGGGTTGTCGCCGGGGCCGAGCCCGTAGGCCGCCGCGTTCGGCACCCAGTCTCCCGCGCTCACCGCGCGCAGGATCTCGATGTACTCGCGCGAGTGGAAGCGGGCGATCTCCTCGAGCTCGGCGCGCTCGGGGGCCCACACCTTGGCGCGGGGCAGCGCGGTGAGGCCATAGGCCTCCATGAGCCGCCACGTGAGCCCGAGCCGCTCCATGCGGAGCGGATGCTCCGGCCCGTAGTCGAACTGGCGCCACTCGTCGGAGTAGATGATCGCGGTCGTCATGTGCGGTCAGGATCCGTTGCGGTGGCTTGGGCCCGCTATCATTTTTGTATCCGCTCGGCTCGCCTGCGGCTGCGCCTCGCCGTGCCACTGCCGCGCGTCCAGGTTCCGGACTTGCCGCCCGATTTCTCGACGAGGCAGAGGTCGGTGAGCACGATCCCCCGGTCCACCGCCTTCACCATGTCGTAGACGGTGAGGCCGGCCACCGCGGCCGCGGTCAGCGCTTCCATCTCCACGCCGGTCTTGTCCACCGTGCGCACCCGCGCGTGCACCGTGATGGTGGAGCGGCGCGCGTCGAGCACGAACTCCACGTCCACGCCGGTGATGCGCAGCGGATGGCAGAGGGGAATCAGGTCGGGCGTGCGCTTGGCCGCCATGATGCCGGCGGTGCGGGCGACCCCGAGCACGTCGCCCTTCGCGAGCTGGCCGGCGCGCACCGCGGCCAGCGTCGTCGCCTTCATCTTGAGGGTGACGCGGGCGGCCGCCTCCCGGACGGTCTCCGACTTGGCGGAGACGTCCACCATCCGGGCTTCACCCGCAGGGGTCAGGTGGGAGAGGCCACGGAAGCCCGGCATCTCCCGGGACGGGGACATCGGTCGGGTGGGAACCCGACTCAGGCGTGGGTCGCGGCGCGCGCGTGTCGGAGCATGGTCTCCATCCGGTCCTTCGCGATGAGCTTGAGCTTCTTCAGCTCGCTCACCCGCCACTGCTGATCGGGAGCCAGGAACCCACGCGTGTTCAGCGCGGCCAGCTCCTCCTCGTAGCGGTGGTGCTCTTCGCGGAGGGTGCGGAAGTCGTGGTTCTCGGCGGTGAGTCGCTCGATGAAAGCTTCCGTATCGGGCATGCGGACCTCCTTGCGAGGCGGTTGACCCTGCCCCAACCAGCGTCGTCACCCGCGTTATACTCCCCGGCTCTTCGGACTGTCAAGGCTTCGCGTGGCGCAGGAGGTGGGGGGCGGTGGCCTTGAAATGCGCGGTCACCGGACTGCCGGGGACGAAGCCCAGCTCGTCCACGGAGCGTTGCGTCACGAGGGCGACGAGAGGGAACCCGCAGTCAATGATCACACGAACATGTGGACCACTCGGCATGAGCCGCTGCACCTTGCCACCCAGCCGGTTGAACTCCCGCGTCCCGCCTGGCTTGGGGGCCCCCGGGAAGATCGTTACGTCCTCCGGCCTCACACAGAGTCGCACCCGCTCGCCCGGCTCGGCCCGCTGCGCCACCTCGACCATCTGCCCCGCGACATCAACCAGGGCCAGATCCCGGGTCCATTCGACGACCTGCCCGTCGAGGATGCTTTCCACTCCCACGAATCGCGCCACGTCCTCGGAGGCGGGCGCCCGGAACACCTGGGCCGCGTCGTCGAGCTGCACCAGGCGGCCGCCCATGAGGACACCGACCCGGTCGCCCAGCGCCATGGCCTCGGCGCGGTCGTGCGTCACCAGCACCGTGGTGGTGCGCTCCTGGCGCAGGATCCGCGCGAAGTCGTCGAGGAGCGTCTCTCGGGTGGGCTGGTCCAGCGCCGAGAACGGCTCGTCGAGCAGCAGCAGCTCGGGCTCGAGCACGAGCGCGCGGGCCAGCGCGGTCCGCTGCGCCTCGCCGCCCGAGAGCGTGCGTGCCTGGCGGGACGCCAGCGGCCCGATGCCGAGCCGCGTGAGCCACGCGTCCACTCGGGCCGCGGCACGCCCGTCGTCCACGCCGCGGAAGCGGAGGCCGAGGGCCACGTTGTCCCGCACGGTGGTATCGGCGAGGAGCGGCTCCTGGAAGACGCTGGCCATGCGCCGCCGCACCGCGAGGCCAGTGGCCGGACTCACGCGCTCACCCTGGAACCGCACGCTGCCCGCCGTCGCCGGCTCGAGCAGGCCCATCACCCGGAGCAGGGTGGACTTGCCGGCGCCGTTGGGGCCGATTACCGCGAGGACCTGGCCTGCATCCACGGCCAGCTCGGGGATGTCCAGAATGGCTCTTCCCGCGCGCGCGACCTGCACGCCGTGCAACGCCACGACCGGCAGCGGCGTCATGCGGACGGCAGGACGTGGATCGAGCCGCGGTGCAGCGAGAAGCGCCAGTGCCGGTCGCGGTCGATCTCGAGGATCTCGTAGACGAGCCGCGGCACCTCGACTTCCAGGTCGTAGTCGCGCTGCGCCGGGGCGCCCGGCTCGTCGAGCCGGAAGTAGAGCGTCCACGTGGTACCGAAGTCCACCTCGCGCACGATCGTGCCGGTCATGAGGTTCATGTGATGAGCGGAGTCCACCCCCTCGCGGTCCTTGCGGATCAAGCGCACGTACTCCGGACGGATGAAGAACGCGAGCGGGCTGTCCGCCGCGGGAAGGTACGAGCGCGTCGGCGAGTTCACCGCCTCGAGCATCTGCCCCCGCCAGCGGAACTGGATGCGATCGGGCGTGGCCTTGAGGGTCACGCCCTGGAGCACGTTGCGCAGCCCCATGATCCGGGCCACGCTGCGGGAGGACGGCTGCCAGAGCAGCTCCGAGCGCGGGGCCGCCTGGATCACGCGGCCCTCCTCGTAGACCACGATGCGGTCACCGAGTCGATACGCCTCGGTCAGATCGTGGGTCACCAGCACCGCCGCGGTCCCCCAGCCGGCGAGGATGCTCCGCAGCTCATCCCGCAGCGCCTGACGCAGCGGCAGGTCGAGCGCGGAGAGCGGCTCGTCCAGCAGGAGCAGCGACGGGTCGATGGCGAGCGCGCGGCCGAGGGCCACGCGCTGGCGCTGGCCGCCCGACAGGTCGCGCGGGTAGCGGTCCGCGTGGGCCTCGATCGACAGACGCTCCATCACCTCGTCCTCCCGGCGCCGGCGCTCGACCCGCGCGAGGTCACGGAGGCCGAACCCCACGTTCTGGCGGACGCTGAGATGCGGGAACAGCGCATAGCCCTGGAAGACGTAGCCGACGCGCCGCCGCTGGGGTGGCAGGTTGATCCCGGTCCCCGAGTCGAAGAGCACCTGATCGTTCACCACGATGCGGCCGGCGTCCGGGTGGACGAGCCCGGCCAGGCATTGCAGCGTGAGCGTCTTGCCTGCTCCGGAGGGCCCGAAGAGGACCGCGACGCCGTCGCCGGCGCTCCACGTGGCATCCAGGGTAAAGCCCGGCAGGGCCTTGCGGACGCTGACCTCGAGACGACTCGTCATGCCGCGCGGGCCCCCAGGCGATTGGCGACAACCAGCACGAGACAGGAGAGCACGGTGAGCGCCGCGACGAGCCCGAGCGCCTCGGCGCTCTCGCCGGTCTGCACCGCGGTATAGATGGAGAGCGGCACGGTCGCGGTGCGGCCGGGGATATTGCCGGCCAGCATCAGGGTCGCGCCGAACTCGCCCAGGGCGCGCGCGAAGGCGAGCACCAGGCCGGCCAGGATGCCGTTCCGGGCCAACGGCAGCGTCACCTCGATCGCGGTGCGCAGCTCGGAGCGGCCGAGCGTGTAGGCCGCGCGTTCGAGATCGCGATCCACGGACTCGATGGCCGCGCGCACCGTGCGGACCAGCAGCGGCAGCGCCATCACGGTAGCCGCGATCACGGCCGCATACCACGTGAAGGCCACCGTGAAGCCGGATAGCTCGTAGAGCGGCGCGCCCAGGACGCCGCGCCGGCCCAGCAGCACGATCAGGTAGTAGCCCACCACGGTCGGCGGCAGGACCAGCGGCAGCGTGACCAGCAGGTCCAGGAGGCTCCGGCCCCAGAAGCGGCGCCGCGCCAGCACGTAGGCGACAGGAATGCCCACCAGCGCGTTCAGCGCGGTGGCGGCCACCGCGACCTGGAGCGACAACCGGAGGGCGGAAAGATTGTCGGGGCTCATGATGGATTGACGCGCTGCCCCGGTAGTATGCCACGCCCGGATGCCCGAAGGAGCCGGGCCAGGCGCCCCTGCTGGAACAGCGGCGCCTATCGCACGCCGGCCGGTGGCGGCTGGAAACCGAAGCGGCCAAGCACGGCCTGGCCTTCGCGACCCAGCAGCAGCTCGACGAACGCCTGGGCGAGCGCGGGCTGCCGCGCCCCCGCCACGACGGCGGCCGGGTAGGCGATCGGGCGATAGGTGTCCTCGGCGGGGCGGAAGGCCTCCTTCACCGCCTGGCCGCGCAGCGCGGCGTCGGTGGTGTAGACGAAGCCGGCGTCCAC
>CAMLFJ010000183.1 GCA_946479205.1 uncultured bacterium
GGGCGAGTTCCTCGTCGCCGAGGCCGACGAGTCCGACGGCTCGTTCCTGAAGCTCTCGCCGACCATCGCGGTGGTGACCACGGTCGACGCGGAGCACCTGGATCACTACGCCGACCTCGACGCGATCGTGACCGCGTTCCTCACCTTCGTGAACAAGGTGCCGTTCTACGGCGCGGCGGTGGTCTGCCTCGACGATCCCAACATCCAGCGGATGATCCCCCGGATCGAGAAGCGGGTGGTCACCTACGGCCTCGAGGCGGGCGCCGACCTGATGGCGCGCCGGCTCTCGTTCGCCGAGATGCGGTCGGAATTCGAGGCGGTGCACCGCGGCAAGTCGCTGGGCCCGGTCGCTCTGCAGGTGCCCGGGCGGCACAACGTGCTGAACGCGCTCGCCGCCGCCGCGGTGGGGCTCGATCTCGAGATGCCGTTCGACCGAATCCAGACTGCGCTCGCCGCCTTCGCGGGTGTCCAGCGCCGGTTCCAGATCCGGGGTGAGGCCCAGGGCGTGCTCGTGGTGGACGACTACGGCCATCACCCGGCCGAGATCCGGGCGACCCTCGCCGCCGCCAAGGCGGGGTTCGACCGTCGTGTGATCACGGTGTTCCAGCCGCACCGCTACTCGCGGACGCAGCACCTGCGCAACGACTTCCTGACCGCGTTCTACCAGTCCGACGTCCTCATCGTCATGGACATCTATGCGGCGGGCGAGGCGCCGATCGAAGGCGTCCACGCCCGCGATCTTGCCGACGGCATCGCGGCCCACGGGCACCGGGAGGTGCTCTACCTGGGCGGCGATCGCGCGGCCATCGTCGACTACCTGTACGAATCCACCAGAGCGGGTGATCTCGTGCTCACTCTCGGAGCGGGCGACGTGGGGCTGCTGGGCGGGGAACTGCTCAAGCGCCTCGGCCCGGACCCCGGGACGACGTCCAAGAGGAGATAGACATGCTGGGAGAGATTCGAGGCGAGGTCCGGTTCAAGGAGCCCCTCAGCTTTCACACCTCCTTGCGCATCGGAGGCCCCGCGGACATCTTCATCGTCCCGCAGGACGTGGAGGACATCCGGCTCGCCCTGTCGTTCGCGGAGCGGGAGCAGCTCTCGCTCGACGTGATCGGGGGCGGCAACAACCTCCTGGTGAGCGACCGCGGCGTGCGCGGGGTGGTGCTCAAGCTCGAGGGCTGCCTGGGCCGCGCCGAGTTCAACGGCGAGGAGGCGGTGGCCGGCGCGGGGGTGAGCCTGTCCGCCCTGATCCGCGAGGCGGCCGCGCTCAACCTGGGCGGCATCGAGTGCCTGGTGGGCGTCCCGGCCACGGTGGGCGGCGCGGTGGCCATGAACGCGGGCACCCACGACGGCGGCATCGCCGACTTCATCTCCGCGGTGTACTTCCTGTACCCCGACGGCACCCTCGGCGAGTTCAAGCCGGGGAACGGCTCGTACAGCTATGACGTGTTCACGCCGCCGGCCAAGTCGGTGCTGATCGGGGCGCGCCTGCAGCTGCACCGGCGGCCGTTCGCGGAGATCCAGAAGGACATCAAGCAGCGGCTCAAGCAGAAGAAGTCCACGCAGCCGCTGGCCCTGGCCTCGGTCGGCTGCGTGTGGAAGAACCCCCCGGGCGAGACCGCGACCCGGCTCATCGAGAAGGTGGGCCTCAAGGGCAAGCGCCTCAACGGCGCCGAGATCTCGGCGAAGCACGCCAACTTCATCGTGAACCGCGGGGGCGCCGCCGCGTCCGACATCAAGGCGCTGATGCAGCTCACCCTCGATCGCGTGCGCAACCACTTCGGCATCACGCTCGAGGCCGAGATGAAGACCATGGGGGAGATTTAGCGGACATGACGGTCGGAACGCTTGGTTTGCGTCCGCTTCACCATTTTGGCGGTAGTTTGTACCCGTTCTTCTTTCTAATGCGGGGGCCCAGAAATGGCCCCCGCACTCCCCCAATTGGCGGACGACCGTGAGAGTTCATGCGCGCGCATAGCTCGGTCATTTCACCGCGAGGCGGGCGGGCCCGCGTCGAGGACCTCGCGGAGGGGGGCCGGGCGATGGCGCGCCAGCGCGTGTCGCGGGTCCGGCTCGCGCGGCGGGTGAGCCGGCGTGCGCGGTGGATCGCCGCGCGCATCGTGCCGATCGGGGTGTCGCTGGCGGTGCTCGGAGCGGGGACGGCCGGGGTGGCGTGGCTGCTCACGTCGTCCCGCTTCGCGATCACCGAGGTCGCGGTGGTGGGGGCGAGCCGACTCACCCCGGAGGAGATCGTGGCGGCCTCCGGCATCGGCCCGGGCACCAATCTCTTCCGGCTCGACCGGAGCGCGGTGGTGGCGCGGCTCGAGGCGCTGCCGCTCGTGCGCCGCGTCGACCTGGTGCGGCGCTTCCCCAACCGGGTCACGGTCGCGGTGGAGGAGCGGCGGCCCTTCACCCTCGCCCACGCGGGCCGGCTGCACTGGATCGACGAGCAGGGCGTGAGCCTGGGCGCGGAGCCCCGCGCGGTGGCGCCGCAGGCGCCGGTGATCACCGGGCTGAGCCCCGCCGACCTCGCGGCGGGCGACGGGACGCCCGCTCCGCGCGTGGCCGCCGGGATCTCGCTGCTGCGGGTGCTGCTGCGCTCGGAGACCGCGCTCCTCCGGCAGATCTCGGAGATCGACGTGAGCCGGCCCGACGGCCCCGTGCTCTACACGGTGGAGGGCGTCGAGGTGCGGCTGGGCGCGGAGGACTGGGAGGCCCGACTCGGCCGGCTGCAGGGCGTGCTGGCCCAGGTGCGGGCGGGAGGCGAGCCGGTCAGCTCGATCGATCTGCGCTTCCGCGATCAGGTGGTTCTCAAGACCGTGGCGAGGTGAGGAGGGGAATGGCCAGATCCCGAGTGCGTCAGGTCATCGCCGGACTGGACGTGGGGACGACCAAGATCTGCTGCGTCATCGCGGACTGGTCACCGGTCGGCAATCTCGACATCATCGGCGTCGGGGTGAGCCCGTCGCGCGGGCTGCGCAAGGGCGTGGTGGTGAACATCGACTCGACCGTCGAGTCCATCAAGCACGCGGTGGCCGAGGCCGAGGAGATGGCGGGGGTCGAGATCCAGTCGGTGATCGCGGGCGTGGCGGGCGGGCACATCCGCGGTATCAACAGCCGCGGGGTGGTGGCGGTCTCCGGCAAGCACCGCGAGGTGAGCCAGGCCGACATCGACCGCGCGCTCGACGCGGCCCGCGCGGTCAACCTGCCCCAGGACCGCGAGATCATCCACGTGCTGCCCCAGACCTTCCTGGTGGACGACCAGGACGGGGTGAAGGAGCCGCTCGGGATGTCGGGGGTCCGGCTCGAGGTGGAGGTGCACCTCGTCACCGGGGCCACCACCTCGGTCCGCAACGTGGTCCGCAGCGTGAACCGCGCCGGCCTGCAGGTGCAGGACCTGGTCCTCGAGCCGCTCGCCTCCGCGGAGGCGGTGATCTCCGCCGAGGAGAAGGAGCTCGGGATCCTGTTGATCGACCTGGGCGGCGGCACCACCGACGTGGCCCTCTTCCGGGACGGCGCGGTGTGGCACACGAGCAGCCTGCCGCTGGGCGGCGACCACATCTCCAACGACATCGCGGTGGGCCTGCGCACGCCGACCGCGGACGCGGAGGAGCTGAAGAAGCGGCACGGCTGCGCGCTCACCGCGCTCGTGCGCGAGGACGAGGTGGTGGACGTGCCGAGCGTGGGCGGGCGCAAGGCGCGGCAGCTCTCGCGCCAGATCCTGTCCGAGATCATCCAGCCCCGGGTGGAGGAGATCTTCACCCTGGTCGCGCGCGACCTCGTGCGCGGCGGCCTCAACGACGTGGCCGCGGGCGGGGTGGTGGTCACCGGGGGCAGCTCGATCATGCACGGCGTGCCCGAGCTGGCCGAGCAGATCTTCGACATGCCGGTGCGGCGCGGGGTGCCCACCGGACTCTCCGGGCTCGCCGACGTGGTGCAGAGCCCGATTCACGCCACCGCGGTGGGGCTCGCGCTCTACGGCGCGCGCGGTCACGGCACCGGCGGCGGCCCCACCGAAGTGGACGACGGTACGCTGGTCGGTCGCACCGGCCGGCGCCTGAGGGACTGGTTTGCGGAACTCTTCTAAGGGAGGCGGCGAGGGGAAGCCTTCGCGCGCCGCCGGACAGGCGGAGCTCTTCACGAACGTGCCGCCCGTCCGGGCGCGGCAACCACGAGCTCGATTGAAGGAGGACTCGATGGAGCACACTCAGGGGCGGCGACCGGTGTTCGAGCTGGAGGATGAGCGCGAGGCGGCGAAGATCAAGGTGATCGGCCTCGGCGGGGGCGGCTCCAACGCGGTCAACCGCATGATGGCGGCCTCCTTCACCGGGGTGGACTTCATCGTCGCCAACACCGACCTGCAGGCGCTGAAATCGTCGCCCGCGCCGGTGAAGCTCCAGCTCGGCGCGCGGCTCACCTCGGGGCTCGGCGCGGGCTCCGATCCGGAAGTCGGCAAGAACGCGGCCCTCGAGGACCGCGAGGCGATCAAGAAGGAGCTGGAAGGCGCCGATATGGTCTTCGTGACCGCGGGCCTGGGCGGCGGCACCGGCACCGGCTCCGCTCCGATCGTGGCCTCGGTGGCCAAGGAGCTCGGCATCCTCACGGTCGCGGTGGTGACCAAGCCCTTCGCGTTCGAGGGCCGCAAGCGTGCGCTCCAGGCCGAGGCGGGCATGGCCGAGCTGCGCGCGGTGGTGGACACCCTGATCGCGATCCCGAACCAGCGCCTGCTCGCGGTGGTGGATCGCGGCACCCCGCTGCTCGAGGCCTTCAAGGTCGCCGACACCGTGCTGCTGCAGGCCGTGCAGGGCATCTCGGACCTGATCCTGGTGCCGGGCCTCATCAACCTCGACTTCGCCGACGTGCGCACGATCATGTCCGGCATGGGCATGGCCCTCATGGGCACCGGCTTCGGCAAGGGCGAGAACCGCGCGCTCGACGCGGCCCAGAAGGCGGTCGCGAGCCCGCTGCTCGACGAGACCTCGATCGAGGGCGCGCGCGGCATCCTGATCAACTTCACCGGCGGGGCCGACCTCTCCATCCACGAGGTCGAGGAGGCCGCGCGCATCGTCCAGGAGGCCGCCCACGAGGAGGCCAACATCATCTTCGGCGCGGTGATCGACGAGAGCCTGCACGACGAGGTGCGCATCACCGTCATCGCGACCGGATTCACCGAGCGCAAGGAAGCGACGCTGCCCAGCTCCAAGGTGGTGCCGATCGCTCCGGGGCCGCGGGGCGGTCCGGCTCCCTCGAAGGACTGGCGGAAGCGGATCGCCGATCTGCGCGCGGAAGGCGAGGAGCCGGTGGAGGAGGATCTGGACGTGCCCGCGTTCTTGCGGCGGCAGGCCGACTAGGGCGCGTCGGCTCTGGCCGCCCCCTCACCCTGCCCTCTCCCCCTCGACGGGGGAGAGGGTGGAGGGGGCGAGCGATTCGAGCAGGATCGTCCCGGTCGCCACCCGCTCCCGCTGGGCCCACTAGCGGGAACGGCAGTCGTGAGAGAATGACCGGGTGACGACATTCGCTCCACGTTTGCACGACGATCCGCCGCGCTTCGTGACCTCCCGGCTGCTCGAGGAGCACGGGCTGCCGCATCTGTTCACCACGCGGCACTTCCCCGGGGTGGTACGGCCGACCGAGCCGCGCCCGCCGTTCGGGCCCGAGGCGACGCCGCTGCTGGCCCCGCGTGGACTCGGCGCCCAGCCCGCCTTCGCCAAGCAGGTCCACGGAGCGGCGGTGCTGCGCGCGGAGCGGGGCGGCTTCGCGGGCCACGGCGATGCCCTCGCCACGGTCCGCCGCGGGCTGCCGCTCGTCATCTCCACCGCCGATTGCCTGCCCATCGTGCTCTACGACGCGCGGGCCGGGCGGCTGGCCGCGGTGCACGCGGGATGGCGCGGCACCGTGCAGTCGGTGGCCGGCGCCGCCGTCGCCGAGCTGATCGCGGCGGGGAGCGCGGCCGCGGACCTCGTGGTCGCGATCGGGCCCTCCATCGGCCCTTGCTGCTACGAGGTGGACGCCCCCGTGATCGCGCGCTTCGAGGCGACGTTCCCGGGCGCCTGGGAGCGGTGGGTGGCGCCCAAGGGCCCGGGGAAGTGGATGCTCGACCTGTGGCGGGCCAACCTGGATCAGCTCACCGGCGCCGGCGTGCGGCCGGAACGGGTCGATCTGCTGCGGCTTTGCACCGGATGCCGCCCCGACCTGCTCTTCTCCTATCGCCGCGAGCGCGGCGCCGGCCGCCTGGTCACGGTGGCGGCGCTGCCCGAGCGGGCGTGCTAGAATCCCCCCCACTCATGCTGGACATACGCGCCAACCTCGGGCGGGTCCAGGAGGCTGTGGCGCGAGCGTGCGCGCGATCCGGTCGTTCCCCCGACCACGTGCTCCTCATCGCGGTCTCCAAGACGATGGACGCCGAGCGTGTCCGGATGGCCGTCGCGGCAGGCGTCGCGGCCCTGGGAGAGAACCGTGTCCAGGAAGCGCGCGAGAAGATCGAGGCGCTCGGACACCCGGTGCCCTGGCACCTGATCGGCGGGCTCCAGACCAACAAGGCTCGGGACGCGGCGCGGCTCTTCGACTGGATCCACTCGGTGGACCGGCTCGAGCTGGCCCAGGAGCTGAGCCGCCGCGCCCACTCGGCCGAGCGCACGCTCAACATCCTGCTCCAGGTCAACCTGGGGGACGAGCCGCAGAAGGGGGGCGTGGCCCCCGCGGAGACGAAGCGACTCTGCGAGGCGGTGGCGGGGCTGCCGGGGCTGCGCGTGCGCGGGCTGATGGCGATCCCGCCGGCCGCGCCCGTACCGGAGGAGACGCGGCCGCACTTCCGGGCGCTCCGTGAGCTGCGCGACAGCCTCGGGCTCGAGCACCTGTCCATGGGCATGAGCGCCGACTACGAGGTGGCCATCGAGGAGGGCGCGACCATGGTACGGGTCGGCACCGCCATCTTCGGCCC
>CAMLFJ010000184.1 GCA_946479205.1 uncultured bacterium
TCGCCTTCGGCTTCAGCTCACACTGCTTCCGGGAGCTGCTGGGTCCACACGGTGAACTTGGTCAAGGTGGTGTTGCCGAACGAGGTGGTCAGCGCCACGTCCACCGCGTCGCGGCCGCGGCCCATCAGCACGCGCCCGATGCGCGGCTCGTTGTGCCGGGCGTCCAGCGTGTGCCAGCCGGTGCCCAGGTAGACCTCGAACCAGGCCGAGAAGTCCATGGGGTTGGGATCCGGGGGCACGCCGATGTCGCCCAGGTAGCCGGTGGCGTAGCGGGCCGGGATATTGAGCGCGCGGAGGATGGTGATCGCGAGATGCTGGAAGTCGCGGCAGACCCCCTGCCGCTCCGTGAAGACGTCGAAGGCGGTCTTGGTGGGCCGCGAGTACTGGTAGCCGAAGGTCACGTTCGCGTGCACCCAGTCCATCACGGTCTGCACGCGCTCCCAGGTCTCGGGCGTCTTGCCGAAGAGATCCCAGGCGATGGCGGTCATCCGGTCCACCTCGCAGTAGCGGCTCGCGAGCAGGTAGCGCAGGGCCTCGGGGGGCAGCGCGGCCACCGGGACGAGCGGCAGGCCCTCGATCACGGGCTCGGGCGCTCCGCCGACCGTCACCACGTTGTCGTAGCGGATGCGCGTGGTCCCCGCGGGCACCATCACGCGCGCGGCGCGATTGCCGAACCAGTCCACGAAGCTCTCGACGGGAATCGCGGGCTCCACCACGATGCCCTCCGGCTGCTGGAGCGAGAGCGCCACCTCCGGACGCACGTAGAGCATCAGGAGCATCGTGGTGGGCTGGGGCACCTCGAAGACGAGCTCGTGCCCGATGCGGATCCGCATGGCGTCACGGTAATCCCCGCCGGGGTGTCGGTCAATCGCATCACGGCCGGTTCTGGTAACATACGGTTTCGGATGCCCAGAACTGGAGCAGGGGCCCTTCGCTCGGCAGGCGCGCCATGACCTATTGTGTCGGGATCTGGACCAGGTACGGGCTGGTGATGGCGTCGGACTCCCGGACCAACGCGGGCCACGACCAGGTCAACGTCTCGCGCAAGATGCACACCTTCGTCCAGCCGGGCGAGCGCGTGTTCATCCTGCTCAGCAGCGGCAGCCTCTCCTGCACCCAGTCCATCATCACCCTGATCCAGCGCGACTTCGACCAGGGCCGGGGGCTGGCGCAGGCCCCGTCGCTCTACGACGCGGCCCGGATCATCGGCGAGCAGGTGCGCCGCGTCTCGGACATGGATCGGGACGCGCTCGAGCGCGACGACTTCAAGTTCAACGTGAACCTGGTGCTGGGCGGGCAGGTGCGGGGCGAGTCGCCCGGGCTCTTCATCATCTACCCCCAGGGCAACCCGCTCCAGGCGAGTGTGGACTCGCCGTATCTCCAGATCGGCGAGACCAAGTACGGCCGTCCCATCCTCGACCGCGGCATCCGCTTCGAGCGCACCACGCTCGAGGAAGCGGCGAAGTACGCGCTGCTCTCGCTCGACTCGACGATGCGCTCCAACGTGACGGTGGGCCCGCCGGTGGACCTGCTCGCCTACGAGGTGGACGAGCTCGAGATCACCCGGCTGCGCCGGTTTCCCGCCGGGGACCCCGATCTCATCAAGATCGGCATGCGCTGGGAGCAGGCCCTCCGCCAGGCGGTGGGCCGCCTGCCCCAGATCCGCTTCCGGGCCCGGCGGCCCCTGGAGCCGTCCCAGATGCCGCCCGCGGAGACGATCGAGCTCGTCGAGCCGGGCCCGACCGAATCGACGAGCGCCGAGCTGCAGCCCCAAGCCAAGCCTCCATCATCCTGACCGACATCGAGGAGCGAGCCATGCGCATCTACTACGACATCCGCCTGAGCGACCGGAACATCACGAAGCGTGAGCTGGAAGGCGAGGCGATCGTGAAGGCCGGCCGGTACTTCATCGCCAAGACCCTGCTCGAGCTGGGCGCCGCGACGGTGGACCCGCTGTCGCCCGCCAATCCGCTGATCTTCTCGGCCGGGCCGTTCGCGGGCACCAGCTTCTCCAACGCCAACCGCACCAGCGTCGGGTGCAAGAGCCCGCTCACCGGCGGCATCAAGGAGGCCAACGGGGGCGGCAGCTTCAGCTACGGCCTCGGCCAGCAGAAGATCGCCGGCTTCACCCTGCTCGACGCCTCGCCCGACTGGGTGGTCATCCACTTCAAGAAGGACGGCACCATCGAGTTCGACGACGCGGGGCCGTATCTCGGCAAGGGCAACTTCGAGGCCCAGAACATGCTGCACGCCAGGTACGGCAAGAAGGTCACGATCGGGCTCTGCGGCCCGGTCGGCGAGTACCAGGGCCTGATCGCCGGCATCGCGTTCAGCGACAAGGACGGCCGGCCCGCCCGACTGTCCGCGCGCGGCGGGGTGGGCGCGGTGATGGGCTCCAAGAAGGTCAAGGCGATCGTGGTGGACCTCGACAAGATCCCGCCCTTCTCCGATCCGAAGAAGGTGAACGCGGCCATCAAGAACTACGCCAAGATGCTCCAGGCCGACTCGATGGTGGCCAACTTCTACGCCAAGATCGGTACCATGGGCATGGCGGATCTCCAGAACACGCTCGGCGGACTGCCCGTCCGCAACTTCAGCGCGGGGCAGCAGGTGGACGTGTCCAAGGGCGAGAAGTTCAAGATGGGGGGCGAGTACATCAGCCAGCTCAACGTCTCGCGCGGCGGCGAGCACACCCACGCCTGCATGCCCGGCTGCGTGATCCAGTGCAGCAATATCTACGCGGACGCCAACGGCAAGGAAGTGGTCTCGCCGGTCGAGTACGAGACGCTCGGGCTGCTCGGCACCAACTGCGGCCTCTCCGATCCCGACGACCTCGCGCAGATGAACTACATCGCGAACGACCTGGGGGTGGACACCATCGAGACCGGGGCCATGATCGCGGTCCTGATGGAGGCCGGCCTCGGCGCGTTCGGCGACGTGCGGTTCATGGCGGACTGCCTCGCCGAGATCCAGCAGGGCACCCCGAACGGGCGGATCTGGGCCCAGGGCACCTGGCGGGTGGGCGAGCACTACCACGTCAAGCGGGTGCCGGTCATCAAGAAGCAGGCGATCAGCGCCTACGACCCGCGCGTGGTCGAGGCCACCGGGATCACCATGATGGCCACCGCCCAGGGCGCCGATCACACCGCGGGCAACCTGCCGCGGCTCAAGACCCGGGAGATGGAGACCCCCGCCATCGTGGAGCAGAGCGTGGCCCACCAGGCGCGGGTGGCCGCCAACGATTCGCTCGGGCTCTGCATCTTCGGCATGAGCGTGACCAATCCCAACACCGAGTGGCTCACCGACACGATCAACGCGGCCCACGGCACCACCCTCACCAAGGACTTCTTCGAGGCGCTCGGCCGCCAGACCCTCAAGCTCGAGCACGAGTTCAACAAGCGGGCCGGCTTCACCGCCAAGGACGACGAGCTGCCCGAGTTCTTCTACGCGGAGGCGCTGCCCCCGACCAACCACGTGGCGCGCTTCCACGCCGCCGACGTGCAGGGCATGTACGAGCGGCTGGCTGGTTGATTTGATCTTATCCGGGGGGAGCGACCGCCGCTCCCCCCGGACCCCCCACCGGTTTCGAGACGAGGGGATACAGAGGGGTTCACATGAGTAAGCCCGAGATCTTTGGCATCGTTCCTCCGATGACCACGCCGTTCCGTCCCGACGACACCATCGACGAGGCCGCCCTCCGCGCGGACGCGCGCTTCATGGTCGAGACCGCGCGGGTGCACGGTCTCGCGGTGACCGGCAGCACCGGCGAGGGCCACGTCCTCACCACCGACGAGGTGCGCCGCATCACCGCCGCGGTGGTCGACGAGGTGCGGGGGCGCGTGCCGGTGATCACCGGCATCATCACCGACAGCACCGCCTCGGCGGTCGAGCGGGGGCTCGCGGTGCGAGACCTGGGGGTGGCCGCGCTCCAGGTGACGCCGGTGCACTACCTGTTCCGACCCGACGACGACGCGATGGTGCGCCACTTCGACACCCTGGCGAGCCGGACCGGCATGCCGATCATCATCTACAACGTGGTGCCGTGGACGTATCTCTCGCCCCAGCTCCTGGCCCGGATCATCCGGGCGGTGCCCGGCGTGATCGGGGTCAAGCAGAGCGCGGGCGACATGAAGCTGCTCGCCGATTTGTTGCTGCTGGTGGGCGACGATGCCCGCATCATGACCGCGGTGGACGCGCTGCTCTATCCCTCCTTCACCCTGGGCGCCCACGGGGCGATCGCGGCGATCCTCACCGCGGTGCCCGGTCTCTGCGTGCAGCTCTGGGACGCGGTGCAGGCGGGGGATCACAAGCAGGCGCTCGCGCTGCACGGCAAGCTGCTGCCGATCTGGAACGCGATCTTCCACGACAATCTGCCCGCGAACGTGAAGCACTGTCAGGCCCTCTTGGGCCGACCTGCCGGGGTGCCCCGCGCGCCCATGCCGGAGACGTCGCCGGCCCAGGCCACGGCGATCCGCGTGGCGCTGCAGGGTGCGGGCGTGCTCCGGTAGGCCAACGATGTCCCAACACTCCACGGGTCAAGGAGGACACAGCATGGCTGATCACGAAGAGAGCAAGGAATCCGTGAGCGCGACGCCGGTCGGGCGCCGCGCCTTCCTCAAGACCGCGGGCGCGGCCGCCGCGGTCGCAGGCGGCGGCATCGAGGGTATCCTGGCCGCGCGCCGGGCCCCCGCCTTCGCGCAGGGGACCAAGCTGCACTGGGTGCGCTGGGTGGACTTCGTGCCCGAGTCCGACGTCGAGCTGAAGCGGCAGATGCCGGAGGCCTCCAAGGCCCTCGGGGCCGAGGTCGTGCTGGAGACGATCAACGCCAACGACCTGCAGCCCCGCATCACCGCCGCGATCCAGTCCGGCTCGGGCGCCGACATCTTCATGTTCCAGTACAACTGGGCGCACCTCTACCAGAACGCGGTGGTGGACGTGAGCGACGTGGCCAGCGAGCTGGGCAAGGCGGAGGGCGGCTTCTACGACATCTACCCGCCCTCCATGCAGGTCAACGGCAAGTGGCTCGCGGTGCCGCACTCGATCGTGGGTAACGCGGTCGCGTACCGGAAGTCCTGGCTCAAGGAAGCAGGCGCGGCGCAGTACCCGAAGACGTGGGACGACGCCCGCAAGCTCTTCGGGGCCCTCAAGAAGAAGGGCAAGCCCTACGGCCAGACCCTCGGCCACACCTTCGGCGACGCGCCCGTGTTCACCTACACCATGCTCTGGGCGTTCGGCGGAGCCGAGACCGATCAGAGCGGCAAGAAGGTCGTGCTCAACAGCAAGGGCGCGATCGAGGCGGTCAAGTTCATGCAGGCGTTCTGGAAGGAAGCGTGCGACGAGGGCGGGCTCGCCTGGGACGATACCAACAACAACCGCGCGTTTCACGCGGGGGAGATCAGCGCGACCCTGAACGGGGCCAGCATCTACCTGGTGGCCAAGCGGCAGAAGGAGAAGATCAAGGACGACAAGGGCGAGCCGATGTGGACCGACATCGACCACGCTCCGCTCCCGGCCGGGCCGGCGGGGGCCTACCTGCTCTTCCTGAACCACGGCCACGCGGTCATGAAGCACAGCAAGAACCAGAAGCTGGCCAAGGACCTGATCCGCTGGCTGCACAAGAAGGAGAACTACGAGAAGTGGTTCCTCACCCAGGAGGCCTACAGCGTGGGCGCCACCAAGGTCTGGGAGAACCACGCGATGTGGGGCCGGGTGGACGAGCCGCTCAAGATGTTCCGGACCGCGGCCCGCAGCAGCCGGCTCTTCGGCTACGCGGGGCCGTCGACCGCCAAGTCGACCGAGGTCTTCACCAAGTACATCATCACCGACATGTACGCGAAGGCCGCGCAGGGCATGAAGGCGGAGGACGCCGTGCACTGGGCCGAGCTCGAGCTCAAGAAGATCTACGAGGCGTAGCGCGATGAGGGCGGCGGTGCTGCGCGAGCCGGGCCCGGCCGAGAACCTGCGGCTGGAGGACGTGGACGATCCCACGCCCGGCCCCGGGGAGGTCGTGGTCCGGCTCCGCGCCGCCGCCCTCAATCATCGTGACGTGTGGATTCGCAGCGGCACCGGCGCGTACGCGGGAGGATTCCGCCACCGCGTCATCCTGGGCTCGGACGGCGCCGGGGAGGTCTCGGCGATCGGCGCGGGGGCCGACCCCGCGCTGACCGGCCGCGCGGTGGTCATCAATCCGAGCCTCGACTGGGGCGACGACGGCGCCGCCCAGGGCGCGGAGTTTCGCATCCTGGGCCTGCCCGACGACGGCACCTACGCGCAGCAGATCCGGGTGCCCGCCCGCAACGTGCACCCCAAGCCCGCCGCACTCTCCTTCGAGGAGGCGGCCGCGATCCCTCTCGCCGGCCTCACCGCCTACCGCGCGGTGGTCAGCCGCGCCCAGGTGCGGGCGGGGGAGACCGTGCTGGTCACCGGCATCGGGGGCGGTGTGTCGACCTTCGCGCTTCAAATCGCGGTCGCCCGGGGCGCCCGCGTGCTGGTGACGTCGGGGAGCGACGCCAAGCTGGCCCGGGCCCGCGAGCTCGGCGCGGCGGGCGGGGCCAACTACCGCACCCAGGACTGGGGCAAGGAGATCCTCGCCCTCACCGGCGGGCGCGGGCCCGACGTGGTCATCGACAGCGCGGGCGGCCAGACCTTCGCGCGCGCGGTGGACCTGCTGCGGCCGGGCGGCCGCATCGCGATCTACGGCGCCACCACCGGCCCGGTTCCCGAGATGGTCCTGCGCTCGATCTTCTGGCGGCAGATCTCGGTGCTGGGCACCACCATGGGCAGCCCGGCCGAGTTCGGCAACATGCTGGAGCTCTACGCGCGCGACGGCCTTCACCCGGTCGTGGACCGGGTCTTCCCGCTCGCCGAGGCCGCCGCGGCCCACCGGCGCATGGAAGAGGCCGGGCAGTTCGGCAAGATCGTCCTCGCCG
>CAMLFJ010000185.1 GCA_946479205.1 uncultured bacterium
ATTGCGTCTGGACCGATTCCCCCATGGCCGGAAGAGAATTGCCCAGGTTGGGCCCACGATGGGGGCCGGCACGCCGCTCAGCGGATCAGGACCTGCAGGCGGTCGAGCGCGTCGGAGCCCTCGAACTGGAGAGGCCGGCGGGCCGGGGCATGCGCTCGATGCTACGCGACCCGGGCGCCCCGACAAAGCGGAGTCGGCGTGTTACGATGCGGCGATTCATCAGAGCGGGAGAGGGAGGCGCGCGCCGTGGCCACGCAGGACGAAACGCGGGTGACCCGTGAGGGGCCGGTGATGACCCTGACCTTCAATCGGCCCGAGGCGCGCAACGCGATGACCTGGGGCATGTACGATCGCCTCTTCCAGGTCTGCGAGGAGGTGGACGCCGACGACTCGGTGCGGGTGCTGGTCCTGCGCGGGGCCGGCGGCAAGGCCTTCGTGGCGGGCACGGACATCAGCCAGTTCAAGGTCTTCGACCGGGCCGAGGACGGCATCGCCTACGAGCGCGACGGGGACGCGCGCATGGCCCGGCTCGAGTCGGTGCGCAAGCCGGTCATCGCCCAGATCGAGGGCTTCGCGGTCGGCGGCGGCTTCCGGATCGCCACCGCGTGCGACCTGCGCATCGCCACGCCGGACGCGCGCTTCGGCGCCCCGATCGCGCGCACCCTGGGCAACTGCCTCTCGATGGCCGCCTACGCCAGCTTCCTGGACGTGTTCGGCCCCTCGCGGCTGAAGGAGCTGATCTTCACCGCGCGGCTGCTCACCGCCGAGGAGGCGCACGCGGCGGGCTACGTGCATGAGATCGTGCCCGCGGAGACCATCGCGGCGCGGGTGACCGCGCTGGCCCACCAGATCGCCGAGCACGCGCCGATCACGCTCTGGGTCACCAAGGAGTCGATCCGGCGCCTGTCCGCGAGCCGGACCCTGCCCGACGACGAGGACCTGATTGCGACGACCTACATGAGCGCCGACTTCCGGGAAGGGGTGCGCGCCTTCCTCGACAAGCGCAAGCCCCGCTGGAGCGGCAAGTGAGTCCTTCTCGATGATCCGGGCGGTGCCGGGCCGCGCCCCGCGGGTGCACCCGGAGGCCTACGTGGACCCGGCGGCCCAGGTGATCGGGGACGTGACCATCGAGGCGGGAGCCAGCGTGTGGCCGGGCACGGTGTTGCGCGGCGATCAGGACAACTACGTCAAGCTCGGGCGCAACTCCAACGTGCAGGACAACTCGGTGCTCCACGTGACGCCCCAGTTCCCGTGCATCGTCGGCGACAACGTGACGATCGGCCATCGCGCGGTGGTGCACGCGTGCGTCGTCATGAACAACTCGCGCATCGGCATCGGCGCGGTGGTGCTGGACGGGGCGGTGGTGGAGGAGGGCGCGCAGGTGGGCGCGGGCGCCCTGGTGCCGCCCGGGAAGGTGGTGCCCGCGGGCTGGCTCGTCATGGGGGTGCCGGCCAAGCCGGTGCGCCGGATGAGTCGGGAGGAGCTCGACGACATCCTGCGCAACGCGACGGACTACCTCGAGCTGTGGCACCGCGACTACCGCGCCCTCGACGGCGGCCACCCGGCGTGACCTAGGCCACCGCGGTGGGCTACGTCGAGCGGCACCTCCTGCCGGGCGAGCGCGTGCTCTACAAGACGCGGCTGCACTGGGGCGTCTTCATCAAGCCGGCCCTGCTCGTCCTGGTCGGGGTGGCCCTCATGGTGCTGCTCCGGCCGGTGCGGGATCCGCGGTGGCTCTGGATGATCGGCGCGGCGGTCGCGCTGATCGGGCTCGGATGGGGCTTCGTCCACTACGTGGAGGTGATGACCTCCGAGTTCGCGGTCACCAGCTCGCGGTTGATCTTCAAGGTGGGGCTGATCTCGCGCTACACCACCGAGCTGCTCCTGGCCAAGGTGGAGTCGATCGGCGTGCAGCAGGGCCTGGTCGGCCGCATGCTCAACTACGGCGACCTCACGGTCACCGGCACCGGCGGGGCCCGCGAGGTCTTCCGGCGGGTGCGCGATCCGATCGGCTTCCGCAACCACGTCCAGCAGGCGTCGATCGGATCGGGCGGGGGCCCCGCCGGCGCCTGAGCGCTAGCGGGCGCCCGGGGTCGCGCCGAGGTCGCGCGCGGTCCGGAGATCGGCGCTCTGGTCGCGCAGGATCGTCGGGCTCATCACCATCTCCTCGATCACGGTGCGCGCGGGCAGCGTCACGCACAGCATGATCGCGCGGGCCACGTCCTCGGGCTGCATCATGCTGGCGCGGGCCTGCGCGTCCGGGACGAGCGGGCGGTTGTCGAGGATCGGGGTGTCCACCTCGGCGGGCATGATGGTGGTGGCGCGGATGCCCTTCTCGCGCAGCACGGTGTGGACGTGGCCCATCAGGTTGCGGACGCCCGCCTTGGCCGCGCCGTAGGGCGCTCCGCCGATCAGCCCCGGCCTGAGCGCGGCGAGCGAGCTCACCGTGATGATGGTGCCGGCGCCCCGCTCGATCATGCTCGGCAGTACCGCCTGGGTGAGCGCGTAGACCCCGGTGAGATTCACCGCGATCACCCCGTCCCAGTCGTCCTGCTCGACCCAGCGGACGTTGCGGCGCTTGCTCGAGTGCCCCGCGTTGTTCACGAGCACGTCCACCCGGCCGTACTGGGCCACCGTCCACTCCGCGAGCGCGCGCGCCTCCGCGGGCTTCGCCACGTCGCAGGCCCGCGCCACCGCGCGGCCGCCCGCCTTGGCGATCTCCCCGGCCACCGCCTCGATCGGGGCCTTGCGCCGCCCCGCCACCACCACCTGCGCGCCCTCGGCGGCGAGCATCAGCGCCGCCGCCCGGCCGATGCCGGTGCCCCCGCCGGTCATGATCGCGACCTGTCCGTCCAGCACTCCCATGGCGTGTCCTCCGGTCCGCGGGGCCCGGCTCAGCGCCAGGCCCACACGGGCTGCTCGAAATGGTTCACGCGCGTGGGCCGTCCGTGGACGACCACCTCGCGCATCTGGTAGAGCACCGCCGCGGTCGGTGCGTGGATCAGGGTGCCGAGCAGGGGTAGCTGGATCACCGGCCGGTCGCTCTCCGGGATGCGGATGAGCCGCGGCACGTCCGGCCCCTCCAGATCGTCGAGCGGGACCCAGAAGATCTTGGCCACCTCCGCCGGGTTCGGCACGAGCTCGTGGTCGGGCTCGGCCCACACCACCACCGGGGTGATGATGAAGCCCGACCGGGTGCCGTAGTCGTCCAGCACGCCCAGCACCGTGCTCTCATCGAGGGTCAGGCCCACCTCCTCCTGCAGCTCGCGCAGCGCGGCCCGCTCGGCGGTCTCGCCCGCGTCGATCCGGCCGCCCGGCAGCGCCCATTGACCTGTGTGCTTGCGGAGCGTCGCGGCCCGCCGCGTGATGAGAAAGCACGGGCGGCCCTCCGCGTCGGGCAGCAGCACCTGGGCCACCGCGGCGCGTCGGCGCCCGTCGTCGGGCAGGGCCTGCCGCTCGAACGACGATAGATTGACGCGCGCCCGGTCGAGCAGCGCGCCGTCCAGCCGCGTCACTAGTAGGCCGGCAGCTTCCCGACCTTGGTGCCGGTCTTGCGCACGATGCCGACTTCCTCGGCGGCCTTGGCCGCCATGTGCCGGCTGTCGCTGGCGAGCGTGACGAACTGGTAGCCCTCCGCGATCATCTTGAGCGAGTAGGCCGCGGTCGCGTTGTGGATCCCCGCGACGACGTTGTGCCGCTTGCAGGCCGCCACGATCTTCTTCTGGGCGTCCACCACCGGCGGATCGGTCTGGTCGAGGCGGGGCTTGAGGCCCATGGCCAGGCTCAGGTCGGAGGGGCCCACGTAGATCGCGTACACCCCGTCCACGCTCAGGATCTCGTCCAGGTTCTTGAGCGCCTCCGCGGTCTCGATCATCGGCATCACGATGGTCTCGACGTTGGCGTGATCGCCGTAGTCGGTTCCCGCGTAGAGCGAGGCGCGCACCGGGCCCCAGCTCCGGAAGCCGCGCGGCGGGTACTTGCACGCGCGCACCATCGCCTCCGCCTCCTGCGCGGTGTTGATCATCGGACAGATGACTCCGTAGGCGCCCGCGTCGAGGATCTTCATGAGCCGCGCCGGATCGTTCCACGGCACGCGGGCCAGCGGCACCACCCCCAGCGTCGAGATGCCCTGGAGCATGCTCACCGCGACCTGGTAGTCGACGACGCCGTGCTGCATGTCGATGGTCAGTGAGTCGAAGCCCTGGTGGGCCATGACCTCGGCCGAGAAGCCGCTCGGGATCGACAGCCACCCGTTCACCACCGCGTCGCCGCGGGCCCAGATCTTCTTGAGCGTGTTCTCTCTCACGTCGATCTCCTCTCAGATGACCTTGTCGTTGCGAAGAGACGTGATGTCGGCCGGGGAATAGCCCAGCTCGACCAGGATCTCGTCGTTGTGCTCCCCGGTATCGGGGGCGGGCATCCGCACGCCGCCCGGGGTGCGGGAGAGCGTGACCGGCGGCGCCTGCACGAACAGCTCGCCGAGGGCGGGGTGCTTCACCGGCACCGCCATCTTCAGATGCCGGATCTGCTCGTTCTCGTAGACCTGCTTCACGTCCAGGATGGGGCCGGAGGGCACGCCCTTGGTGTTGAGCAGCTCGACCCACTCCTGGGTGGTGCGCTTGGCGAACGCCTTCTCGAGCTCCACCGCGAGCGCCTTGCGGTTCTTGGACCGGTCCGGCGCGGTGCGAAAGCGCGGGTCCTCGAGGAGGGGCTCGGTGCCGAGGGTCTCGCAGAGCCGCCGGAACATGTGCTGGCCGGAGGCCGCGATGTTGAGATGGCCGTCCGCGGTCTTGAAGACCCCGGTGGGGATCGCGGTGGGATGGTCGTTGCCGGCCTGCGGCGGGATCTCCTTGCCGATGAGCCAGCGCGAGGCCTGGAAGTCCAGCATCGTGACCATGGCCTGCAGCAGGGAGGTGTGCACCCACTGGCCGCGGCCCGAGCGCTCGCGCTCGAGCAGCGCGACCAGGATGCCCTGGGCCAGGAAGATGCCCGCGGTGAGATCGGCCACCGGGATGCCCACGCGCACCGGGCCCTGGCCGGGCAGGCCGGTGATGGACATGAGCCCGCCCATGCCCTGGGCGATCTGGTCGTAGCCGGGCCGGTCGCGATAGGGACCGTCCTGCCCGAAGCCCGAGATGCTGCCGTAGACGAGCCGCGGATTGATCGCGGAGAGCGTCTCGTAGTCGATGCCGAGGCGGGTCTTGACGTCGGGCCGGAAGTTCTCGACCACCACGTCCGCCTTCTTCACGAGCCGATGGATGATCTCGATGCCCCGCGGCGATTTCAGATCCAGGGTGATCGAGCGCTTGTTGCGGTGGAGGTTCTGCGAGTCGAAGCCGCGGCGGGGGAAGTCGCCCTCCACGTCCTCGCGCGCCGAGATCTGGACCACGCTCGCGCCCATGTCCGCGAGCTGGCGTACGCAGGTCGGGCCCGAGCGGGCCCGGGTGAGGTCGATCACGGTGTACGGCGACAGCGGCAGCGTCATCGCGAGTCTCCTGTCACTTGGGCTTGGCCGGCATGATCGCCGAGCCGGTCTGCGATTGCGGATTGCGGAGCGGCCAGCGGCCCGCGTCCACCGCGGTGAGGAAGTCGAGCAGGGCGCGGTTGAAGAGCTCCGGATCCTCGAGGTTGATGGTGTGGCCGGCCTTGGGGATGACCACGAGGCCCGACGAGCGGATCTTGCGCTTCATGAAGATGCCGGGCTCGAGGCAGGGATCGTCCTCGTCGCCGGTCATGATCAGGGTCGGCACCTCGAGCCTCTCCATCGCGGCCTCGAGCTCGAAGATGGACGGCCGCGACATCTGCACCCCGCGCATGGTGAGCGCGTGGCCCTTCGCGGACTGGGCGACGAACTGGTCGTAGAACTCCTGCCAGCCCTTCGGGTCCTTGTCCATGAACTGCACGCGGGTGGGGCCCTTGGTGTAGAAGGAGGCCACCCCCACCATGCCCTCGGTGTCGAAGCGCCGCGCGGTCTCGTCCACGTCCTTCCGGAAGCGCTCGCGCTCGCCCGGCACGCTGCCGTAGCCCGCGCCCGCCACCGTCAGCGAGAGCGCTCGCTCCGGATGGCGGAGGCCGAAGTGGAGCACCGCGTACCCGCCCATCGAGAGGCCGCAGATGTGGGCTTTCCGGATCTTCAGGTGATCCAGGATTCCCAGGATGTCATCCGCGGCTCGGTCCTGGGAGTACGCCTCCGGCTTGTCCGGCACGTCGGACGGCGGGTAGCCGCGCGCGTTGTACGCGATGGTGCGGTAGCGCCGGGCGAAGAACCGCACCTGGAGGTGCCAGCTCTGGTGGTCGCCCGCGAACTCGTGGACGAAGACGAGGGGCGCGCCCTCTCCCGTCTCCTCGTAGTACAGCTTGACTCCGCCGACGTCGGCGAGTGGCATGGCTCGGCTCCGATCCGGGGCAACGGCCCGTGCGGATTGTACAACAAGGTGCCTCTTGACGGCGATGCGGGTTCGGGTCGATGCTCACCCTCGTGAGAAGACTCCTGGTCGGGCTCGCGCTGGGCGGGGCGGTGGTGACCGCGGGCTGCGCGTCGATGGAGCCGGCCGCGCTGCCGGCCGCGACGACGCTCGAGAAGATCAAGGCGACCAAGACGATCGCGCTGGGCTATCGCGACTCGTCGGTCCCATTCTCGTACGCCGGCCACGCCAAGGAGCCGATCGGGTACTCGGTGGATCTCTGCACGCGCGTGGTCGAGGATCTGCGGAGCGAGCTCAAGCTACCGGAGCTGCAGCCTCGCTGGGTGCCGGTCAGCGTCGAGACGCGGGTGCGGGCTCTGCTGGACGGGACGATCGACCTCGAGTGCGGGTCCACCACCAATACCCTGTCCCGGCAGGAGCGGG
>CAMLFJ010000186.1 GCA_946479205.1 uncultured bacterium
ACCTGGCAGGCGACCGACGCGCTGCGGGCCGGTCGCGCGCCCGAGGAGATCGCCCGGAGCCTGCGGCGGCCGCCCGCCGCGGCCACCGCGCTGCTGGATCGGGCGCGGACCGTGTCCGTCGCGGCGGCGGCGCGGCAGCTCGCCCGCTGCTGGGACGTCGAGCGGCGCCTGAAGCTGGGCGGGACCGCGCGTCCCGAGTTGTCGCTGCTCGTCGCCGATCTGTGCGCGGTCTGATGGCGGGGGCGCTGCGCGCCCTCGTCGGCGCCGCGCTGCTGCTGGGATCGGCCGCGGAGACGGGGTCCGCCGCGGCGGCGCCCGCGCCCCGCCTGCTGGCCGGCGCGGCCGGCGTGACCGTCGATCTGCCCGCGGACACGCCGCTCGGCGGCTACGGCGGGTTTCCGCGCCGCGCCTGGATCCCCGATCTCCTCGGCCGCTACCCCGATACGTTCTGGTTCCGCCCCGCGATCGGAGTCCACGATCCGATCAAGGTGCGGGCCCTGGTGCTCGAGGCGGGCGGTGTGCGGCTGCTCTTCCTGGGGGTGGACCTGGTGGGGATGGATCCCACGCTCGTGGCGGATCTGCGCCGCCGCCTCGACCAGCTCGGCCTGCGCTACGCGGCGGTGATCGTGGCCGCCTCCCACACCCATTCGGGCCCCGGCGCCTTCGCCCGGTCGAACCTCTTCGGGCTGCTCGCGCTCGACCGTGAATCGCCGCGCGTCCGCGGTCGCATCTATTCCGCGATGGAGGAGGCGGCGCGCCAGGCCGAGCGGCGCAAGCGCCCCGCCACCGTCGGCACCGGGCGCAGCGAGGTGCCCGGCCTCACCGACAGCCGCGTGCACGAAGCGGTCGACGACGAGCTGGGCGTGCTCAAGGTGATGGGGACCGACCGGCGCCCGGTGGCGGTGATGTGGAACTACGCCATCCACGGGACCGCGCTCGGGCGCGAGAACTTCCAGCTCTCCGGCGACGTCATGGGCGACGCGGGGGCGCGCATCGAGGAGCAGCTCGGGGTGCCCGCGCTCTTCGTCAACGGCGCGGTCGGCGACGTGAGCCCCCGCCAGCGCGGCTGGGACGGCGTGGCGGCCGGCGGCAAGGCCCTGGCCGCCGCGGTGGTCGCCCTCTGGCCGCGGATCGCGGCCGACTCCGACCAGCGCCTGGCCGCCACCTCGGTCACCGCGGTGCTGCCCGCGCCCGGCCTCGAGCTGCGCAACTGCCTGGGGCGGTGGATCCCCCGCGGCACGCGGCTCGGCCTGCGCGCAGCGCTCCCGCCGTCCGCCGAGGTCTGGGCCGTGGCGATCGGACGGGGGGCGTGGGTTGCGATTCCGGGCGAGCCGGACACGCGGCTCGGCCAGGCGATCAAGACCGCGGGGCGGGCGAGCTTCACGCCGACCCTGGTCGCCGGGGTGTCCAACGCCTACCAGGGCTACTTACTGTCCGCCGACCACTTCCGGACGCCGAGCTACATCTCGTGCGGCAGCCTCTACGGGGAGCAGGGCGGAGAGATGGTGCGCGATGCGGCGATCGCGAGCCTGCGGGAACTGGCGGAGCGGCGCGCGCCCCGGCCGGTCAGGCCGGGACGTTGAGCTTGCGGGCGAGCGCGGACTTGCGGCGGGCGGCGGTGTTCCGGTGCATGATGCCCTTCGTGACCGCGCGGTCGATGGCCCGGATCGCCTCGTGCACCACGGTCGCGGAGTCTGCGGCCTTGCCGGCCAGGGCCTCGCGGGCGCTCTTCACGCTACCGCGCACCGCGCTCCGGACCGCGCGATTGCGCAGCCGGCGCTTCTCGTTCTGCCGGATCCGCTTCTTCGCGGAGGGAGTATTCGCCAAGGTCCTTCTCCTGTTCTGGGGTGCGGCGTGAGCGACACACGAGCCTACCGTCGGCGCCGCGACGTGTCAAGGAGTTCGTCCCCTCGGTGAGCGACGCGTCCGACTCCCAGGAGCACCTCCAGCGCGGCGTGGTGAGCGCGGTGGGCTCGATCGGGCTCGCCACCCTCGCGAGCCGGGTGCTCGGCTACGTGCGCGACATGGTGGTGGCGCGGGCCTTCGGGGCCGGTCCCATCACCGACGCGTTCTTCGTGGCCTTCCGGATCCCCAACCTCCTGCGCCGGCTCCTGGCCGAGGGCGCGCTGTCCACCGCGGTCGTCCCGGTCTTCACCGAGACGCTGACCCGCGAGGGGCCCGAGGCCTTCGGGCGCCTCGCGCGCGCGGTGACCGGTGCGGCCATCGTGGTGCTCAGCGTGGTCGCGGGCCTCGGCGCCCTGGTCGCGCCGCTCGTGGTGACGGTCATGGCGCCGGGCTGGCGCGCCGATCCCGAGCTGCTGGCCCTCGCGGTGAGCCTCACCCGCGCGCTGTTCCCGTACCTGGTCTTCGTGGGGCTGGCGGCGCTCGCGATGGGCGCGCTCAACGCCCACCACCGGTTCTTCACCGCGGCGATCGGGCCCGCCGTCCTTAACCTCGCGATGATCCTGGCGGTCGTGGGGCTCGCGTCCCGGCTCACCACCCCGATCATGGCGCTGGCGATCGGGGTGCTGGTGGGCGGCCTCGGCCAGCTCCTCGTCCAGCTCCCGGAGCTGCGCCGGATCGGAGTGCCGCTGCGGCCCTCGCTCGAGTGGCGGCATCCCGCGGTGGTGCGCATCGCGCGGCGCCTCTGGCCCGCGGTGTTCGCCCTGGCCGCGGTGCAGATCACGGTGGTGGTGAACACCCTGCTGGCCTCCCTGCTGCCCACCGGCACCGTGTCGTACCTCTACTATGCGGACCGGGTGATGGAGTTCCCGCTGGGGGTGTTCGGCATCGCGCTCGCGACCGCCACGCTGCCCAGCATGTCGGCCCAGGCCGCGCGCCGGGAGTTCCCGGCGCTGCGTACCACGCTGGAGTTCGCGCTCCGGCTCTCCGCCTTCGTGGCGGTGCCCGCGACGGTGGGGCTCCTGCTGCTGGGTGGGCCCATCGTCCAGGTGCTCTTCCAGCGCGGCGAGTTCACGGCCGCCGACGCCGCCCTCACCGCCCAGGCCCTGGCCGGCTACGCGGTGGGGCTGCCCGCGTTCTCGGCCACCCGCATCGCGGCCCAGACCTTCTACGCGCTCGGGGATACCCGGACGCCGGTGATCGTGGGGTTCGTGTCGGTGGCGGTGAACGTGCTGCTGGCCCTGGTCCTGATGTGGCCGCTGCGCCACATCGGGCTCGCGCTCGCCTCGTCGCTGTCGTCCTATGTCAACGTGATCGGGCTCTGCTGGCTGCTCCATCGCCGGCTGGGCGGGCCGCGCGGGGCGGAGATCTGGGGCTCGCTGGGCCGCACGGTGGTGGCGACCGCCGCGCTCGCGCTGTGGTGCGCGTGGGTGGAGGGGTTCCTGCCGATGGTGCCGGAGCCGGTCGTGCTCGGGCTCGCGCGGATGCTGCTGGCGATGGTCGGCGGGGTGGCGGTGTACGTGGCGATGGCGGCGGCGATCCGCGCCCCGGAGCTGCGCGCGCTCCTCGGCATGCTGCACGCGCGCCGCTGAACCTTGCCCAGCCGCGGGCGCCGGTGATAGACTCGCTCATGCACCCACTCGCAGGGAACGCCCCGGTCGTGGCCTGGATCCGATACAGCGGCCAATGCCGGGGCCGTCGTTTCTTGGGCCTGCCACTGCGGATGTGACCGGTGCGTGCTCGGCTCGGAGCGTCCGCGGAGAGGGAGACCGCGGGAGTCGTCTCCGAATCCGCGGCGCTGATCGAGGAGTACCTCGCCGGCCTCCAGATCGAGCGGGGCGCCGCGCTCAACACGCTCGCCGCGTATCGCCGGGACCTCAAGGGATTCGAGAGCTTTCTCACGCGCGAGCGCCGCGCGATCGGTGAGGTGGGCGTCACCGACCTCTCGCGCTACCTGGGCGGTCTCCGCCGACGGGGTCTCGGCGGCCGCAGCATCGCCCGGCATCTCTCGGCGGTGCGCGGCCTCTACCGTTTCCTCCTCGAGGCCGGGCGCGTGCCGCGCGATCCGACCCAGCACCTGGACAGCCCGCGTCCGGCCCGGCGGCTGCCCCGCACTCTGTCCATGGCGGACGCGGCCGCGCTCGTCGAGGCGCCCGACGCGACGCGCCCGGACGGACTGCGGGACCGCGCGCTGCTGGAACTGCTCTACGCCTCCGGGCTCCGCGCCTCCGAGGTCCTCGGGCTTCGGATCGAGGACGTGAACTTCAAGGCGGGCTACGTGATCGTGATCGGGAAGGGGGACCGGCAGCGCCTCGTGCCCGCGGGTGCCCGGGCCCTCGACTGGGTGCGCCGGTACCTCTCCACGATCCGGCCGCGCCAGGTGCGCCGTGAGTGCCCGGCGCTCTTCCTCAATCGCTCGGGCGGGGCCATGTCGCGACAGGCGCTCTGGGGTCTGATCCGGCGCGCCGCGCGGCGCGCGGGCCTCCGCGCGGCGGTCTCCCCGCACACCCTCCGCCACTCCTTCGCGAGCCACCTGCTCGAGCGCGGCGCCGATCTGCGCTCGGTGCAGGCCATGCTCGGCCACGTGGACATCTCGACCACGCAGATCTACACGCACCTGCCGTCGAGCGTCGTCCACGACATGTACCGGAAGTTCCACCCGCGGGCGACCCGCGTCGGCCGGGTCGCGCGCGCGCACGGTCTCGAGCGAGCGGGCTGAGATGGCGAAGGCCGGCCACGCGTATCCGCAGGTGGAGCCCGGCGTCGCGGCGCTCATGGACTCGCGCGTGCTGAGCGGCGCGCCCGCGATGACCGTCGCGCGGGCGCTGGCCCGCGCGCGGGCGGCGGGCGCGACCGTGGTCGCCCTCGGCCCGGGGCGCGCGGTGCGGGTGTCGGAGCTCGCGCGGGCGGCGGCGTGGGGCCTCGACCGGCGGTCCGTGGGCGAGGTGGCCTGGCGCGACCTGCCCGGGGTGGCCGCGGGAGCTTCCGAGATCGAGGCGCGGCGGCACCTGCGGGCGGGCGCCTCGCTGGTCCTCGTCCGCCGGGGTGCGCGCGTGATCGGGGCGGTGGATCGCGATCGGGTCGCGGTGACGCCGCCCGAGTCCTCTCTCCTCGCGCAGCTGGAGCAGACGCGGCCGGCCGTCCGCCGTCCCCCGCATCTGGACATCGCGCGGGTCTGGCTCCTGCGCGTGGCCGGCAAGATCGGCGAGGGGCTGGGGACGCCGGCCTACGCGGTGGGCGGCTTCGTGCGAGACCTGCTGGCGGGCGCGGTGCCCCCCGACGTGGATGTGGTCATCGAAGGCGACGGCGTCGCCTTCGCGCGGCGGCTCGCCGAGGAGATCGGCGGCACCGTCCTCGTGCATCGGAGCTTCGGCACCGCGTCCATCGAAGGCGGCCGGGCACCGGCGGGCGCTGGGGTCGACGGCGTCGCGCTCGGCCGGGTGGACGTGGCCTCGGCTCGGCGCGAGCACTATCCGACGGCCGGAGCGCTGCCCGAGGTCGAGCCGGCGCCCCTGTTGGAGGACCTGGGCCGGCGCGACTTCTCGGTGAACGCGATGGCGCTGGCCCTGTCGCCCGATCGCTTCGGCCGCCTGCTCGATCCCCTCGGCGGTCAGGCGGACGTCCGGCGCCGGCGGCTCCGGGTGCTTCACCCGCTCTCGTTCGTCGAGGATCCCACGCGGGTGTTTCGGGCCGCGCGCTACGCCGGCCGCCTCGGCCTCCGGCCGGACACGGGGACCCTGGCCGCCATCCGACTCGCGGTGGAGCGGCCCAGGTACGTCGCCCTCTCGGGACAGCGCCTGTGGCGCGAGATCGAGCTGGCGGCGGCCGAGCCGCGGGCTCGTCTCGTCTTCGAGCGACTCGTGAGATGGAAGGCCCCAAGCCTCTGGAATCTCGATCGCGCCTCCGGGCGGCATCTGGCCGATGCCGAGCGGTTCGGGCGCTGGGCCCGGTCGGCGGGTGTGGCGGTGGATCCGGCCGAGCTCACCCTGCTCGCGTTGATGCTCGGCCGGCCCGCCGACGAGGTCGAGCGGAGCCTCGACCGGCTCGCGCTCGTCGGCGAACCTCGGGCGCGGCTCGAAGCGGCGGCCCTGGGCGCACCGCTGGCCCGGCAGCTCGAGGCGGCGCGATTGCGGCCGAGCGCGGTGGGGGAGCGGCTCGAGGCGGCGCCGGCGGCGGCCGCGCTCGCGGCCTGGCTCCGGGGCGGGCCGCGCACGCGCCGGCGGATCCAGTGGTACCTCGCCCACGGGCGCGCGGTACGGCCGCGGCTCACCGGCCGCGATCTGCTCGCGATCGGGGTGCCGGGCGGGCCGCGCGTGGGCGCGGCGCTCGGCATGCTGCGACGGCACCGGCTGGACGGCGGGGCGGGCTCGGTGGCCGAGGAGCGGGAACTCGTGAAAGAATGGCTCACATCGGGAAAGGAGGCGTGAGGTGACGACCAGATTCATCTTCGTGACGGGCGGCGTCGTGTCCTCCCTGGGCAAGGGGCTGGCCGCGGCATCGATCGGATCCTTGCTCGAGGCGCGCGGTTTCCGGGTCACGCTGCAGAAGATGGATCCCTACATCAACGTGGATGCGGGGACCATGAGTCCGTACCAGCACGGCGAGGTCTACGTGACCGACGACGGAGGCGAGACCGATCTGGATCTCGGCCACTACGAGCGTTTCACGTCGGCCCGGATGACGCGCGACAACAACGTCACCACCGGGAAGGTCTACGGGACCGTGATCGAGAAGGAGCGCCGGGGGGACTACCTGGGCCGCACCGTCCAGGTCATCCCGCACATCACCGACCAGATCAAGGCGGCGATCCGGAAGGTGGCCGCGGGCGTCGACGTGGTGATCATCGAGATCGGGGGCACCGTGGGCGACATCGAGGGTCTGCCGTTCCTCGAGGCGGTGCGCCAGTTCAAGAAGGACGTGGGCAAGGACAACGT
>CAMLFJ010000187.1 GCA_946479205.1 uncultured bacterium
GGTGACCTGCGTGGACACCGCCCCCGCCTACGGGGCGGGCCATTCCGAGGAAGTGGTGGCGCGCGCGCTGGAGAAGCATCGCAAGGACGTCGTCCTCGTCACCAAGTGCGGGGTGAAGGTGCCGCCGCCCGGCCAGCCCGGGCCGCTGCGCGACGCGAGCCGGGCGAACATCCTCGCCGAAGTGGACGCGAGCCTGAAGAGGCTGCGCACCGACTGGGTGGACGTGCTGCTCGTGCACTGGCCCGACGCGGCGACACCCGTGGAAGAAACCATGCACGCGCTGGAAGAGGTGGTGGGCTCCGGCCGCGCCCGCTTCGTCGGCGTGTCCAACTTCACCGGCGCCATGCTGGCCGAGTGCATGACCACCCGGCGCGTGGACGTCTCGCAGGTGGGCTACCACATGCTCGACCGGCGCCAGGAGCAGGAGACGTTTCCGTTCTGCGTCGACAATGGCATCGGGGTGATGGGCTACGGCTCGCTCGGCCACGGCCTGCTCACCGGCGCCTTCACGGAGACCACGACCTTCGACCCCGCGCGCGACTGGCGCGCCGGCGGGGTGGCGTTCGGTCAGCCGATCTTCCGCGGAGACAATCTCAAGACCAACGTCGGGGTGGTGGAGCGGCTGCGGCGCGAGGTGGCCGCGCCGCGCGGGGTGCCGCTGAGCCAGATCGCGCTCGCGTGGGTGCTGGGGAATCCCGCGATCAGCACCGCGCTGGTGGGGGCCCGCACCCCCGCCGAGGTGGACGCCAACGACGCGGGCGCCGAGCTGCAGCTCTCCGCGGCCGAGCGCGCGACGATCGAGAAGATCCTCGACGGCGTGGCGGGCCGCGTGCGGGAATTCACCCCGCTGCGACCCGCCATGGAGCCGTGGGGCGAGGAGCTGAAGGCCGGCCAGTCCGCCTGAGGAGCTCCGGAGCCGAGACGCCGGCCTCCCCCGCATGACCACCCCCGCGCCCGATCTCCCGCCGATCTCGGCAGGCCGAAAGTGGGCCATCACCCTCACGGTCATGGTGGTGGCCTTCATGCAGATCCTGGACACGAGCGTGACCAACGTCGTGCTCCCGCATCTTCAAGGATCGCTCTCGGCGGGGCTCGACGAGGTCTCGTGGGTGATCACCTCGTATCTGGCTGCCAACGCGGTGGTCATCCCGGCGACGGGATGGCTCGTCAGCGTGTTCGGGCGCAAGCGATTCTTCCTGATCTGCTGCACCCTGTTCACGGTCAGCTCGTTCATCTCCGGGGCCGCGCCCGACCTGCCCACCCTGATCGCGGCCCGGATCTTTCAGGGCCTCGGCGGCGGGCCGATCATCCCGCTCTCGCAGGCCATTCTCTGGGAGATCTTCCCCTTCCATCAACGCGGGATGGCGATGGCGGTGTGGGGGGTCGGCTTCATTCTCGGCCCGATCCTGGGGCCGACCGTCGGCGGATATCTGGCCGACGAGTGGTCGTGGCGCTGGATCTTCTACATCAACCTACCGGTCGGCATCCTCGGCTTCCTCCTGGCGACCGCGTGCCTGTTCGACTCGCCGTTCCAGAAGAAGCGCGGACGGATCGACGCGTGGGGCCTCGGGCTGATGGTCGTGGGCTTCGGGTGCCTCCAGCTCGTCCTGGATCGCGGGGAGCGCGAGGAGTGGTTCGACTCGACGGCGATCCTCACCATGACCGCCGTCGCGGTCTGCGCGCTCGCCGCGTTCCTGATTCGAGAGCTGAGGGCCGATGACCCCATCCTGGACCTGACCGTCTTCACCGACCGAAACTTCGCGATGGGCGCGATGCTGATCTCGGTCATCGGCTTCGGCATGTTCTCGAGCATGCTGCTGGTCGCGGTCTTCACCCAGAAGCTCCTGAACTACGACGCGTGGACCGCCGGCCTGGTGCTGGCTCCGAGCGGCGTCGGCAACATCCTCTCGCTCTTCGCCTCCGGCATCGTCACGCGGGTCGATCAGCGGATGATGCTGGCCTTCGGGTGTCTCCTGAACGCGGTCAGCCTCTACATGATGACGTCGCTCACGCTCGGGATGGACTACTGGGCCCTCGCGTTCCCGCGCCTCGTCCAGGGCATCGCGGTCGGGTTCATCTTCGTCCCGCTCTCGACCCTCGCTCTCGCGACGATCCGGCGCGACAAGCTGGTCAACGCCACCGCGGCCTACGGAATGATGCGGAACGTGGGGGGCAGCGTGGGCATCGCGCTGATGACGACGCTCCTGGCCCAGCGCAGCCAGTTCCACCAGTCCACGCTGGTGAGCCACGTCACGGTGTGGGCCCCGGAGACGCGCGCCCGGCTGTCGACCTGGGCGGGATATTTCGCCACCCAGGGCACCGACGCCTTCACCGCCGAGCGCCGGGCGGTGGCCATGCTGTATCGCGAGACGGTGACGCAGGCGCAGCTCCTGGCCTACACGGACACCTTCTGGATGCTGGCGGTGATGTTCGCGGCGGCGCCGCTCTTGCTCCCGTTCATGCGCCGCATCCGGCTCTCGGCCCCGCCGCCCACCGAGGCGAAGCGCGAGGGCGCCGCGGACCCGCCGGCCCGCGACGCCCCCGATCACCTATAGCGCGGCTAGGGCTTGAGCGCCATGTCGGAGGCGCGGATCAGCTCGTCGCTGCGCGCCTTCCAGACGAGACGCTTGTTGGCGCCGTAGAGATCGATCTGCTGGTAGAGCGGGATCGCGGGGACCTCCTCGATCCACAGCTTGTTGATCCGCTGGTACTGGGCGAGACGCTTCTTCTCGTCCATCTCCGACTGCGCCTGCTCCACCATCCCGTTGAAGTCCTCGTTGAGCCAGTTCGCGAAGATGTTGGGCGACTTGAAGAGCGGCACGTAGATGGCCTCGGCGTCCATCGTCGGGTGCCCCCAGCCGATCAGCCAGACCGGGCCGGCCTTGTGCACGTACACCATGTTGTTCAGGTAGTTGACGAACTCGAAGGTCCTCAGCGTGGTCTTGATCCCGGCCTTGGTGAGCTGGCCCGCGACCGCCTCCGCGACCTCCTTGTCCCGCACGTAGCGCCCCTGCGGGCCGTTCAGCACGATCTCGAGCCCGTTGGGGAACCCGGCCTCGGCCAGCAGCTTCTTGCTCCGGGCCAGGTCCTGCTTGACCGGCTTGAGCGACGGGTCGAAGCCGAAGTGCAGGCTCGGCAGCATGGTCGCCACCCGCACCGCCTTGCCGTCCATCACGCCCTTGATGATCTCGTCGGCGTCCAGCGCGTAGGACAGGGCCTGGCGCACCCGCTTGTCCGTCGTCGGCCCCGCGTACGGGCCGGTCGACTTGTGGCTGGCGTCCATCTGGTGGGTGTAGATCATGAGCTGGATGGTCCGGATGGAGGGCGCGGTGCTGAGGAAGAGCTTCGGGTGCTTCTCGATGATCCCGCCCAGGTGGGGCGGGATGTTGACCGCCACGTCGATCTCGCCGTTCTGCAGCGAGGCCACCCGCACCGCGTCGTCGGGGATCGGCTTGAAGATCACGGTCTTGATCTTGGCGGCGCCGCCCCAGTAGCCGGGGAAGGCCTCCATCACGATCTCCTCGTCCTTGGACCAGCGGACGAACTTGTACGGCCCGGTGCCGATGGGGGCGCGAGAGATCGCGCCCGCGTCCTTCCCCGCGTACTCCTTGGGCGGGTACATCGCGGCCTGGCGGAGCGCGATGTGGCTCAGGAACACCGGCCACGGCTTCTTGGTGTGGATCCGCACCGTGAACGGGTCGACGATCTCCACCCGGTCGATCGGCGCGAACGACGAGGACCCGCGCAGCTTGTTGGCCGGATTGGCCAGGCGCTCGATGCTGAACTTGACCGACTCCGCGTTGAAGTCCTCGCCGTTGTGGAACTTGACGCCCCGGCGCAGCTTGAACTCCCAGGCGGTCGGGGCGACCAGCTTCGGCATCTCGGCGGCGAGCGCCGGCACCAGCTTGAGATTCTGGTCGCGCTCGATCAGGGACTCGAACATCTGCGCGCCCACGTTCGACGCCGGCTGCTCCTGCTGGTTCATCATGTCGAGCGAGGTCGGGTCCACACCCTGGGCGATCACGACCTTGCCCGCGGGGGCCGCTCCTGCGGCGAGCGGGACCAGGACGAAGGAGAGGACGACAACCGCCGTGCGCCAGTGGCCCATGTTCGCGACTCCTTGGGGGAGAGGTTTGCGTCGAGTTGCGCTACTCTATGGGCCATCGCCGGCGGGAGTCAAGTTTGGCACTTCGACGGAGGGTTCGGATGCCCAAGGTACTCACGGAAGCCCAGGTCCAGGCCTTCGAGCGGGACGGCTGCCTCTCCCCGATCCGGGTGATGAGCGCCGAGCGCGCCCACCACTACCGGCAGCGGTTCGAGGCCCTCGAGGCGCGGGTGCCCGACATCAAGAAGATGAAGACCAAGTCGCACCTGCTCTGCCCGTGGGTGCTGGACATCGCCGAGGACCCCCACATCCTGGACATCTTCGAGGACCTGATCGGGCCGAACATCCGCTGCTGGAGCATGGCCTGGCGGGTGAAGAAGGCCGACGGCCAGACCTTCGCGGGCTGGCACCAGGATTCGGCTTACGGGGCCGCGCTCCCGGTGGTGCTGGGCGGCCTCGCCCTCTCGGAGTGCGGGGTGCCCCAGGGCTGCCTCCGGGGCATCCCCGGCTCGCACAAGTGGGGGATCCTCAAGCACGACGAGAGCGAGGATCCCCACAGCATCCTCGCCAAGGGGCAGTTCATCATCGACGAGTTCGACGAGTCGAAGGCGGTGGACTTCCCGCTCCAGCCCGGTGAGATGGTGCTCTTCGACAACACCCTGGTGCACGGCTCCGGCACGAACGCGGGCCCCGACCGGCGCTTCCTGCTGCTGGTCGAGATGTTACCGACGTGGGCCAAGCCGCCCCGTATCCGGCAGCAGGCCATGCTCATGCGCGGGGTGGACACCTCCGGCAACTTCGACGACGAGCCGCGGCCAGATGCCGAGTGGTCGGAGACCGCGGTCGCGAACTGGTCCGCGGTGGTGAACCGGCGGGCGCAGCTCATCTTCGCGGACAGCAAGGTGACGCCGAGCGAGGCCTACGGGGGAACGCGGGCGGCGACCTAGCGACGCGCCCGCGTCGCGCTAGTCCGCGTAGGCGCCGGGCGAAGCCGGGGCCTGCGCGGCGAAGATCGAGCGGTAGCCGACCTGGTCCCAGCGCGGCGGCAGCTTGGCCCGGTAAGGCTCGATGTGCACGTGGGTCGGCTCCGCGCCGCGGACGAGCACGCCGGTCTTCGAGGTGGGCGCCGGCGCGGGCGTCATCGGCAGCGCGTCGGCGGCCGCGTACACGTTCAGCAACAGCGGCCGCATCCGCGCCGAGTAGTTGGCGGCGGAGCCGTGGATCACGCGGCAGTCGAGCAGGACCACCGTCCCCGCCGGCCCGCACAGCTCGACCGCGCGCGCGGTGGGCAGGGCGGCGACGTCGCGCGGGGAGAGCGCGCCCGCCCAGCGGCCCTCGTCGTCGAACTGCTCGTAGAGCGGGCCGCGCTGCGTGCCCGGGATCACGGTCAGCGGTCCCTGCTCGGCGGCGGTGTCCTCGAGATAGACCCCGAAGGTCAGCACGCCGAAGTTGGTGTGGGGCCACGCCTGGATGTCCTGGTGCCAGCGCACCGCGTCGCCGCCGGCGGACCACTTGAAGTTGAGCTTCGAGCTGTGGAACCGCAGATCGGGGCCGAGCACGTCCGCGACCAGGTCGACGACCGCCGCGTCTCGCGCGAACGCCCACAGCTCGGGGTGCTGATCCACCGCCTTGCGCAGCCGCCGGACGTTGGGCTTCTCGGCCGAATGATCGGGCGCGAGGTCGAACTGGTCGTCGGAGGCGGTGCGGGCGCGCGACTCCTCGATCTTGGCCGCCGCCACCGCGCGCAGCCGGTCGAGCCAGCGCGCGCTCACGTGGCCGGGGACGAGGAGGTAGCCGTCCCGGACGTAGCGCTCGCGCGCCGCCTGGTCGAGCACGAGAGGCGGACGCTCCAGGACCTGGGCGGTGATCACTGCGCCAGGGCCCCGCCGTCGATGAGAATCTCGCTCCCGGTCATGTAGGAGGAGTCGTCGGAGGCCAGGTAGAGCACCGCACTCACGATCTCGGCCACCGTGCCCATCCGGCCGAGCGGGATCCGCTGCAGGCGCCGCGCCATGGCGTCCGGGTCGCGGAAGGAGCTGTGGAACATCTCGGTGTCGACCGGGCCCGGGTGCACCGAGTTGCAGCGGATCTTGTCCTTGGCGTGCTGCGACGCGGTCACCTTGGTGAAGATGCGCACCGCGCCCTTGCTCGCCGCGTAGGCCGGCTCCTGGTGGAGCGACTGGCCGATGCCCGCGATCGAGGAGATGTTCACGATCGACCCGCCGCCGGCCCGCCGCATCGCGGGGATCGCGTGCTTGGTGCCGAGGAAGACGCCGCGCGCGTTCACCGCCATCACCCGGTCCCAGTCGGCGACGGTGCGCTCCTCGATCGGCACGCGGGGGATCGTGATCGCCGCGTTGTTGATCAGGACGTCGAGCCGGCCGTAGCGCTCGACCGCGATCCGCACCGCGGCCTGCCAGTCCGCCTCGCTCGCCACGTCCAGGTGCGTGTAGACCGCGTCACCGCCCGCGGCGCGGATCGCGGCCTCCACCTTCTTGCCTTCGTCGTCGCGCACATCGCCGAAGACGACCTTCGCGCCTTCGCGGCAGAAGGTCTCCGCCTCTGCCGCGCCCTGCCCCCGCGCCCCGCCGCTGATCAGCGCCACCTTCCCGTCGAGTTTGCCCATGACCCGCGATGATAGCGCCGGAAATGTCGGAATGTAAGACCTGACCCCTCGTCGGCGTTGACAAGGCGTAGGTGCCGTGCGATGGAATCGGCCATGCTCGA
>CAMLFJ010000188.1 GCA_946479205.1 uncultured bacterium
CGGCATCACGGTGTGGATGGACTACCTGCTGCGCCTGGGGCTGCAGCGCTTCGAGGACTACTCGGGTATCGAGAAGGGCGCGCGCCTCAAGCTCGGCCTCGGGCGCGGCGTCCAGGCCATCTACCGCGCCACCTTCAACCGGCTGCGCCGGGCCATGGGCAACTTGCCGCACGAGCTGCCGTACCAGCTCGAGCTGCGGCGGCTCGCCGCGCCCTACTTCCACAGCCGCCTCGACGGCGGCGAGGGCGACATGCTGGTGGGCAAGGCGAACTGGGCCCATCAGAAGAAGAAGGCACACATGATCTGCGAGCTCTCGCCCTACTCCTGCATGCCCAATACGATGTCGATCGGCGCGATGGCCGGCGTGATCGGCAAGTATCCCGATCTGCTCTACGCCCCCCTCGAGATCAAGGGCGACGCCGAGGTGCACGCGCTCTCACGCTGCCAGATGATCCTGACCGAGGCCAAGAAGCGGGCCCAGCGCGAGTTCGACGAGGCGCTCGCCAAGAGCGGGATGACGCTCGACCAGGTGCGCGCGTATCTCGACGCGCACCCCGCGATGAAGCGCGCGACCTACAAGGTGCCGCATATGGGGTGCGCGGGCCAGGCCGCGAATCTCGTCCTCCACGTGGCCCAGCGGGCGAAGTAATGAAGCTGATCGGGATGGACGTCGGCTCCACCACCGTCAAGGCGGTGGCAGTTGAATGGCGAGCTGAAGCCGAAGGCGAGGCGAGCGGATACAAAGTCCTCTGGCAGGACTACCAGCGTCACAACACGCGCCAGGCCGAGAAGGTGCTCGAGTTCCTCGGGCGCATGGAGGACGAGGCCCAGGTGGTGGCGGGCCGCGATCGCGTCTTCTTCACCGGCTCCGGCGCGGGCCTGCTGGGCCCGCTGGTCGGGGCCAAGATGATCCAGGAAGTGGTCGCGGTCGCGGCCTGCGTCGAGCGGCTGCACCCGGACGTCCGCTTCGTGTCGGAGATCGGCGGCGAGGACATGAAGACGATCTTCTTCACCCCGACCGGCACCGGCCGCTCCAAGCAGGTCTACATGCAGTCGGCGTGCAGCGGCGGCACCGGCACCTTCATCGAGAAGACCGCGCGCAAGCTCCAGGTGGCGAGCGAGCAGCTCGCCTCCCTGCCCTACGCGGGCGTGAGCCTGCACAAGGTCAGCAGCAAGTGCGGCATCTTCGCGGAGACGGACGCCAATTCCCTCGTCAAGACCGGCGTGCCGGTCGAGGAGATCATCGCGAGCCTCTTCGAGGCGGTGGTGTACCAGAACCTCGCCACCCTCACCAAGGGCAATACCCCGGCTCCCGAGGTCCTGCTGCTGGGCGGGCCGAACCTCTTCTTCAAGGGGCTGCAGGAGGCCTGGCGCCACCACCTCGGCAAGCTGTGGGAGCAGCGCAAGCTCGCGCTGCCCGAGGGGCGTGATCCCGCGTCGCTCATCACGGTGCCCGCGGAGGCGCTCTACTACGCCTGCCTCGGCTGCGTCGAGATCGGGGCGGGCGAGGCGGACGGGGTCGCGGTCTACGAGGGCCGCGATCGGCTGCGCTGGTGGGTGGAGGAAGGCCAGCAGGAGGAGAAGGCCAAGGCGGGCGGCCGGGCGCTCGTGGCCTGCGCCGAGGACCTGACCACGTTCGTGGCCGAGTTCGACCTCAAGCGCAAGGCGTCGGCACGGGCCGCCGCGGAGCTGGCGGGCCCGGTGCTGGTCGGGTGCGACTTCGGCAGCACCACCGCCAAGGCGGTCGTGCTCTCGCCCGCGCGGGAGCTGCTCTTCACCTGCTACGCGCTCTCCAAGGGCAATCCGATCGAGGACGCCCAGTCCCTCTTCCGCCAGGTCCGGGAGGCGGGCTACACCGACGTCGGCGGCCTCGCGCTGACCGGCTACGGGAAGGATCTGCTGCGCGACGTGGTCGGGGCCGACGTGGCGGTGGTCGAGACGGTGGCCCACGCCACCGGCACGCTCCACTTCCATCCCGACGCCGACGTGATCTGCGACGTGGGCGGCACCGACGTCAAGATCATGATCCTGCGCCAGGGCACGGTGGCCGACTTCCGGCTGAACTCGCAGTGCTCCTCCGGCAACGGCGCGTTCCTGCAGGGGGTGGCCGAGCGGTACTCCATCGCGCTCGAGGACTACGCGGAGAAGGCCTTCGAGGCCAAGGCGATGCCCACGCTCGCGATGGGCTGTGGCGTCTTTCTCCAGTCCGACATCGTGAACCAGCAGCGCAAGGGCTGGGCCGCCGAGGAGATCATGGCCGCGCTGGCCGCGGTGCTGCCGGTGAACGTGTGGATCTACGCCGGGCAGCTCCAGAACCTCCGGTCGGTCGGGCGCAAGTTCGTGCTGCAGGGTGGTACCCATCGCAACATGGCGGTGGTGAAGGCCCAGGTGGACTTCATCCGCGGCAAGGTGCCCGAGGCCGACGTGGTGCTGCATCCCTACTCGGGCGAGGCGGGGGCGATCGGCGCCGCGCTCTGCGCGGCGGACTGGCGCGAGGGCGGCGGCGGGCGCGCGAGCCGCTTCCGCGGGTTCGAGGCCATCGCGGCGCTCACCTACACGAGCACCACCGCGGCCGACACCGTCTGCAAGTGGTGCCCGATCAACTGCACGCGCACCTTCATCGACGTGCAGCTGCCCGGCGCCAAGGGACGGCCCTGGAGCAAGCTGCCCCTGGCCGCGGGCTGGGAGCGGGTCATCAGCGGCAACTCCTGCCCCAAGGGGCTGGTCGAGGACGTGAACGAGCTGCGCGAGGTGAAGACCAAGCTGGAGGAGGTCAAGCGTGACTACCCTAACGTTGCCGAGATGGTTCGGAAGGACGCGTTCCGCCGCTCCCGGGCAGGATCCGAGGTCGTCGCGGGCTAAGCTCCGGATCGGCATCCCGCGCGTCCTGAACCTCTGGTCCACCCACCAGTTCTGGGTGGGCTTCTTCGCCGAGCTGGGCGTCGAGGCCCGCCAGCTCGTCTTCTCGTCCGACACCTCGGAGGAGCAGGGGCGCCAGTTCGGCAAGGGGCGCGGCACGGTGGACTGCTGCTACCCGGTCAAGTGCATCGCGGGCCACTACGGAGAGCTGATCTTCGGCCAGCGCGAGAAGCTCGACATCCTGTTCTCGCCGATGATCTACAACCTCCCCTCGTTCCTCTCCGGCCACGTGGCCCGCACGCTCACCTGTCCGCGCGTGATGGCGGCGCCGGAGAACATCAAGGCCGGCTTCATGAAGGAGCGCGACGTCTTCGCGGAGCAGGGCATCCGCTACGCGGCCCCCTTCGTCTCCCTCGACGAGCCGCGGCTCGTGCCCAAGCAGCTCTGGGAAGGGCTCGACGGCGTCATTCCCGGCCTCACCGCCGAGGAGACGGCCCGCGCGGTGGAGGCGGGCTACCGCGCGCTCACCGAGTTCAACGCGCGCCTGCGACGAAAGGGGCGCGAGGTGCTCGAGTGGTGCGCGCGCGAGAACCGCGGCTGCCTGATGGTCCTGGCGCGGCCCTACCACATGGATCCGGGCATCGGCCACGAGATCGAGGTGGATCTCCAGGCCTACGGCTACCCGGTGCTGTGGGCTCAGTATTTCCCGATCGACGACGACCTGATGCAGTGGGCCTTCGGAGAGGACGTCCGGGCCGGCCACATTCGCTCGCCGTTCGACATCCATGACGTGTGGCCGTCGTCCTACAGCAGCAACACCAACGAGATCCTGTGGGGCGCCAAGGCGGCCGCGCGGATGCCGTGGGTCACCTGCGTGGTGCGCCTGGCCAGCTACGAGTGCGGCATGGACCAGCCGACCTACACGCCGGTGCAGCAGATCGTCGAGCGGTCGGGCACGCTCTTCTTCTCCTTCCAGGACCTGGATTCGACCAAGCCGGCGGGGTCGGTCAAGATCCGGGTGGAGACCATCGCCCACTACCTCGAACGGTACGCGGGCGACATCATCGAGAAGAAGAAGGCTGCGATGGGGCCGGATTGCCCGCTCCTCCCGCGGCCCGCGGAGGTGGTCCCCGCCTGAGCCCGGCGCATCTTTGACAGGGGTTTAGCCCCCGGCCTACACTCGCCAGAACGATGGCCAGGCGCCGGCGGCTGTTCTGGAAGTACGTCATCTTCTTCTCCCTCCTCGTCACCGTCGCCCTGCTCGCCAGCGGCGCCGTCGAGATCTACTTCTCCTACCAGGAGAGCAAGGAAGTGCTCTCGGCCCTCCAGCGGGAGAAGGCCCAGGCCGCCGCCGTCCGGATCGAGGGGTTCATCACCGAGATCGAGCACCAGATGGGCTGGGTGACCCAGCCCCGCGCGGTGGCGGCCGCCCCGCTCGAGCAGCGCCGGTTCGACTTCTACCGCCTGCAGCGCCAGGTGCCGGCCATCACCGAGATCAGCTACATCGACCCCGCCGGGCGGGAGCAGGTGCGGGTCTCCCGGCTCGCCATGGACGTGTTCGGCAGCCAGGTAGACCTCTCCGCCGATCCGCGCTTCACCGAGGCCCGCGCCCGCCGGCTCTACCGCGGGCCGGTGTACTTCCGCAAGGAGTCCGAGCCGTACATGGCCATCGCCATTGCGGAGGGCGGACAGGGCGGGGGCGTGACCGCGGCGGAGGTGAACCTCAAGTTCATCTGGGACGTGGTCTCCCAGATCAAGGTGGGCAAGGCGGGGCAGGCCTTCGTGGTGGACGGGCAGGGCGCGCTCATCGCGCATCCCGACATCAGCCTGGTGCTCCAGAAGACGGACCTGTCCCGGCTCGAGCACGTCAAGGCCGCGCTCACGCCCTCGCCGGGCCCCGGCCTCGGGTCGAATCCCATCGCGGTCGCGCGCAACCTGAAGGATCAGCGGGTGCTGACCGCCCACGTGACGATCCCGTCGCTGCGCTGGACGGTGTTCGTGGAGCAGCCCCTGGAGGAGGCCTTCGCTCCGCTCGAGGCCTCGGTCCGGCGCACCGCGCTGCTCGAGCTGATCGGCATCGCCCTGTCGGTGATCGTCAGCCTGATCCTGGCCCGCACCATGGTGAAGCCGATCCGCGCCCTGCAGGCGGGGGCGGCCCAGTTCGGGGAGGGCAACCTGACCGGGCGCATCGCGGTGCGCACCGGCGACGAGCTGGAAGGGCTGGCCGAGCAGTTCAACAGCATGGCCGGGAAGCTCCAGGAGTCCTACGCGGGCCTCGAGCGCAAGGTGGAGGAGCGCACCCACGAGCTGAGCGAAGCGCTCGAGCAGCAGACCGCGACCGCCGAGGTGCTGCGGGTCATCTCGAGCTCCCCGACCGACCTGCAGCCGGTCATGGACGCGGTGGTCGAGAACGCGGCGCGGCTCTGCGACGCCTCCGACGCGAACATCTTCCGCATCGAGGGCGAGGAGTTCGAGCGGGTGGCCGTCTATGGCGTCCAGATTGTCCGGCCTGAGATGATGGCCCGTAGGGCGATCTCTCCCGGGCTCGTCACCGGCCGGGCGGTGCTGGAGCGCCGAACCATCCACATCGAGGATCTCGCCGTCGAGACCGACTACGCGGATTCACTTGAGCTTCGGCAGGCGACCGGCACCCGGACGCTCCTGGCCACCCCCCTGCTGCGGGAAGGGGTACCGATCGGAGTGATCCTCATCCGCCGCCTCGAGGTGCGCCCGTTCTCGGACAAGCAGATCAAGCTGCTCGAGACCTTCGCGGACCAGGCGGTGATCGCGATCGAGAACGTGCGGCTGTTCCGGGAGCTGGAGGTGCGGAACCGGGACCTGACCGAATCGCTGGAGCAGCAGACCGCCACCGCGCAGATCCTTGGGGTCATCAGCAGCTCCCCGACCGATCTCCAGCCGGTGATGGCGGCGGTCGTGGAGGCCGCGGCCCGCCTGTGCTACGCGCAGAACGCGCAGATCTTCCAGATCGACGGGTCGCAGATGCGGCTCGTGGCCCGCCACGGGCCGGTGAAGTCGAGCCTGGAAGCCGGCGGGGTGCGGTCGCTGACGCGCGGCTCGGTGTCGGGCCGGGTGGCCCTGGAGCGTCGCACCCTCCGGATCGACGACCTGCGAGTCGATCTCGAGGCCGAGTATCCCGAGATCGCGGCGGCGATCCGCCGCCAGGGCATCGCGTCCACCGTGGGAGTGCCGCTCCTGCGCGAGGGCGTCGCGATCGGGGCGATCACCGCGTTCCGGACGGAGGTGCGGCCGTTCAGCGACCAGCAGGTCGCCCTGCTCGAGACCTTCGCGGACCAGGCGGTGATCGCGATCGAGAACGTGCGCCTGTTCCAGGAGCTGCAGGCGCGCACCCACGACCTCTCGAAGTCGCTGGAGGAGACCGGGGCGCTCAGCGAGGTCATCCGGGCGGTCAGCTCCTCGCTCGACCTCCGCGAGATCCTCGACGCGGTGGCGCGCCGGGCGGTAACCCTCGCGGGGGCAGACGGCTGCGGCATCTTCGAGTACAGTCCGGTGCGCGGGCGGTTCGACGCGGTCGTCAGTCAGGGGATCAGCCGCCGCTTCGTGGACTCGATCCCGGTCAGCATGAACCAGGGCACGATCGGGCGAGCGACCCAGACCGGGGAGCCGGTCCAGGTCGGCGACGTGATGGCGGTGCCCGACTATCCCTTCCGGGATCGCTTCGTCGAGGAAGGCCTGCGCGCGGTGCTCACGGTGCCGATGATGGGCGGCGACGTCGCGCGGGGCATCGTGCTCTTCCGCCGGGAGCCGGGCGAGTTCGACGAGCGGGTGGTGACGCTGATGCGGACCCTCGCCGACCAGTCGAAGGTCGCGATC
>CAMLFJ010000189.1 GCA_946479205.1 uncultured bacterium
CTCGCCCGCCGGCGGGCGCGCCTACACGCTCCACGGCAAGCAGGCGCTCGCGGTGCACCCCCCGGTGGCCGCGACCACCGCCTCCTACATCCTGGGCTCGGCCATGCTGCTGCCGATGACCCTGGTGGCCGCGCCGTTCTTCCCCCGGCCGGACTTCACCTCGCAGGTCGCGTGGGGCGTCGTGCTGTACCAGGCCTTCCTCGGCGCGATCGCCCACGTGTGGTGGTACGAGGGGGTCAAGGCGGTAGGGCCGAGCCGCGCCGCGATCTTCATGAACCTGCAGCCGGTGGTGGGCGTGGTGCTGGCGTGGGCGATGCTGCACGAGGCGGTCGAGTGGCCGGAGATCGTGGGCGGCGCCCTCGTGCTGCTGGGCGTGGCCCTCACCACCCAGGCGCCGCTTTCGCCTAGGGTAGCTTCTTGACCTCGGCGAGGATCTTGTCCGGATTCGGCAGCTCGCTCTTGCCGTAGCGCTCGACGACCTGGATCGTGCCCTGCTTGTCGATCACGAAGGTCGCCCGCACGTTGGCGTTCCAGTCCGGCCAGTAGACGCCGTAGGCGCGGCTGGTGGTCCGGTGGATGTCCGAGAGCAGCGGATAGTTCGAGATGCCGACCGACTTTGCCCAGGCCTCGTGGCTGAAGGGGCTATCCGTGCTGATTCCGAGCACCTGGGTCTGCGCCGCCTCGAACTCCTTGATGCGCCGGTCGAAGGCCGGCATGCAGGTGGAGCAGCCGGGGGTCCAGTCGAGCGGGTAGAAGAGCAGCACCACGTTCTTGCCCCGGAAGCTCTTGAGGCTCACGTCCCGGAGCCCGATCGTCTTCAGCGTGAAGTCCGGCGCGGGATCGCCCACCCCGGGCGCCTTGCCCTCGCTCATCGCCTCATCCCTCCTTCGCCCGACGCAGGCGCGGCCGGGGACCGAACGTGGCTCGCGCGGGCGGCCGCGCGCCGCCGGCCTCGGCGACCCCGCGGGCCCGCGAGGGCCGCACCGGCATCGGCGGCTTCCGCCGGCCCGGCCAGAGCTCGAGCCGGCGCGCCTCGAGCGGCGCGTCCGCCTGCCCGAGGAATCCCGCCGCCGTCGCCACGCGCCCGGTCTCCCACAGTCGCCGGAAGCGCTCCGGGTACGCGGCGTCCCGCAGCGCGTAGTGATCGAAGATGACGCGGCACCCGGTCTGATCGATGATCCGCAGGAGCTGGTCGATCCCCCGGTCGATGAGCTCGGAGCCGAGCTGGGACTCGAGGTATGCCGGCGGCCCGGAGAGGTAGAGCAGCGTGGGGCGCTGGCGGGCCAGGTAGGCGGCGGCCACCGGGGAGAGCGGCCCCTGCACGTCGGAGGCGTGGACGAAGCGGGTGCCCTCGCGCCGGTCCTCGATGGTGAGCGCCACCACGTAGCCCAGCGGGGTCCCGTCGGTGCCGTGCCCGAGCGGCGGCGAGGCCTGGAGCACCGCGTGCGCCGTCTCCATCCGGCGCCCTTCCGCGGCCAGCGGCTCTACGTGCCCTTTGAGGGCCCGCCAGAGCGTGGCCGCGCGCTGGGCCTGCCGGCCCTCGATGTGCCGGGTCGCGTCCTTGGCCCAGAGCTGCCGCCCCGCGTAGAAGGCCGGATCGTGGCGGAAGTGATCCTCGTGGTAGTGGCTCACGAAGACCAGGGAGGCCCGCGTCGCGTACGCCGAGATGCGGTCGTTGGCGCGCCGCAGCGCCTCCCACTCCTCCTCCGCCGGCCCCAGGTTGAAGCGGTTGGGCGCCAGCGTCGCGCCCGGGTCGATCAGCACCCGCGTCTCCCCGCACTCCACGTACGTCGCCATCGACCGCACGCCGAGCGACTCCGCGGCCAGCGGAGTGATGATCATGGGCGTGCGCCCACGCCCAGACTCAAATGCACCGCCCGCCGTCGACCGGGAACACGCTGCCCGTGATCATCGCGGCCTCGTCGGAGGCGAGGAAGAGGGCCGCGGCGGCCAGATCCTCCGGCTTGTTGAGCCGCCCGAGCGGCACGGTGCCGCGGTAGCGGGTCATGCCCTCCTCGTCCACCTGCTTCTTGCCCATGAAGGTGGCGAGCATCGGCGTCTCGGTCGCCACCGGGGCGATCGCGACCACCCGCGCGCCGAAGGCGGCGAACTCCAGCGCGAGGCTCGCGGCCATCGTGTGCACCGCACCCTTCGACGCCGAGTAGCACTGCACCCCCGGCCGCGGGCGCACCCCCGAGGTCGAGCCGGTGATGAGCAGCACGCCGCCCTTCTGCTTGCGGAACACCGGCATCAGGTGCTTGGCGGCCAGGAACACGCCCTTCACGTTGACCGCCATGATCTGGTCGAACACCGCCTCGTCCACGTTCTCGACCGGCGTCGGGAACTGGGGCACGCCCGCGTTGGCGTAGAAGACGTCGAGCCGGCCCCAGCGCGCCACCGCCTGCTGGATGGCGGCCTGGTTGTCCGCCGACTTCGAGACGTCGGCCCGGATCGCCAGCGCCTGCCCCCCGCTCTTCTCGATCTGCTCGGCGGTCGCCTTCGCCGCGTCTTCCCGGAGGTCCACGACCGCCACCCGCGCGCCCTCGCGCGCGAAGAGCACCGCGGTCGCCTGTCCGATGCCCGAGCCCGCGCCCGTGATCAGGGCTACCTTGTCCTTGAGTCTCATGGCTGCGCTCCTTTTGATTCGCTCCGAGCTTCCTTGAGATCCACGACCTGTCCGCCCGTCGCCCGCACCAGCTCGGCGGGCGCGATCGGGAACACGCACTCCGGCAGGCCCGCCGCCGCGTAGACCAGCTCGTAGCCGAGCAGGTCGCGGTCCACGTACACCGCGAGCGGGCTCACGAGCCCGATCGGCGGGACCCCGCCGATGGTGTAGCCGGTGGCCTGTTTCACGGTGTCCGGATCGGCCCGGCGGATCTTCCCGCCCGCCAGGGCGCCCAGCCGTCGCTCGTCCACCCGGTTCGCCCCGGAGGCCACCACCAGGAGCGGGCGCCCGTCCGCGGTGAAGACGAGCGACTTCACGATCTGGCCGACCGCGACGCCCAGCGCGTCGGCGGCCTGCTGCGAGGTCCGCGCGTGGACGTCGAGCTCGATCACCTGCCGGTCGAGGCCGTGCCCGGTGATGGCCGCCTGCACCTTCTGGACCGCCGGCTTCATCGCCCCTAGAGCGCCAGCTCGGCCATCAGCTCGAGCGCCTCCGCCTGCACCGCACCGCAGATCAGCGTGGTGATCCCGGAGCTCTTCCAGCGGGGCAGCCGCTCCCGGATCCGCTCCTTCGGCCCGCAGAGCGCGACCTCGTCCACCAGCGCGTCGGGCACCGCGGCCGCCGCCTCGTCCTTCTTGCCGCCCAGGTAGAGGTCCTGGATGCGCTTGGCGTCGGCCTCGTAGCCGTACCGCGTCACCAGCTCGTTGTAGAAGTTCTTGCCGCGGGCGCCCATGCCGCCCACGTAGAGCGCGAGCCGGGGCTTCACCATCGCGCGGCAGGCCGCCGCGTCGGGGCCCAGCACGATCGGGACCGTGGGGGCGATGTCGAAGCTCGCGAGCGACTTCCCGCCGCCCGCGGCCTTGAAGCCGGCCTCGAGGCTCGGGGTGAACACCGCCATGCGCTCCGGCGAGAAGAACACGGGCAAGAGCCCGTCGGCGATCTCGGCGGCAAGCGCCACGTTCCTCGGGCCGATCGCGGCGAGGTAGATCGGGATGTCGGCGCGGCCGTGCAGGATGGACTTGAGCGGCTTGCCGAGCCCGGTGGCGTCGGGTCCCGCGTACGGGATCTGGTAGTACTCGCCCTTGTGCTCGACCGGCCGCTCGCGCCGCCAGACCATCCGGACGATCTCCACGTACTCCCGCGTCTTGGCCAGCGGCTTGCCGAAGGCCACCCCGTGCCAGCCCTCCACGACCTGCGGCCCCGACACCCCCAGGCCCAGGATGAAGCGGCCGCCCGAGAGCTGGTCGATCGTCATCGCGGTGGTCGCGGTCAGCGTCGGGGTGCGCGCCGGGATCTGCATGATCGCGGTGCCCACCTTGATGCGGCTGGTCTGGGCCGCGATCCAGCAGAGCGGCGAGACCGCGTCGGATCCGTAGGCCTCGGCCGACCACACCGAGTGGAAGCCCAGGCGATCGGCGTGCTGGACCAGCGACAGGTCGATGCCGAGCTGCGAGCGCGAGTAGCCGATGTTCAGTCCGAGCCGCATGGTGTCCTCCGATCAGAGCCGCTCGAGCGCCGCGATGGACAGCCGGCGGGTGCGCCCAGGCCCCGCCCACCGGTGCTGCTGGAGCCGGATCCGTCCCCTCCGGACCGGCACGCCTTCCTGCTCGAGGAGGAGCCGCTGCGTCAGCATACCCCCGACATTGCGCCGCAGGCTGATCCCGCCCTGCGCGTTCACGACCCGATGCCACGGCAGGTGCGCGGGCGCGTGCTTCATCGCCTGCCCCACCGCGCGCGCCGCCCGCGGATATCCCAGGAGCGCCGCGATCTGACCGTAGGTCGCCACCTGCCCCCTCGGAATCCGCCCGACGAGCCGGTAGACCGCCGAGTGAAACGCCTTCATGCCCGCCCCAGCCCGAACTGGAGCTCGTAGAGTCGCGAGTAGAGCCCGCCCTGCGCGAGCAGCTCCGCGTGCGCGCCCGCCTCCCGGATCTCCCCGCGGTGCAGCACCAGGATGCGATCCGCCCGCTGGATCGTGGACAGCCGGTGCGCGATGACGAGGCTCGTGCGTCCCTCCAGCAGCCGCGCGAGCCCGACCCGCACCAGCGCCTCCGATTCCGGATCGATGCTGGAGGTCGCCTCGTCCAGCGCGAGAACGCGTGGATTATAGATGATGGCGCGGGCGATGGCCAGCAGCTGACGCTGTCCCTGCGACAGATTGACGCCGCGCTCGCGCAGCTCCTCGCCGAGCCCGTTCGGCAGCGCGGCCACGAAGCGCTCCGCGTTCGCGGCCTCGAGCGCCCGCTCGATCACCGGCCGCTCCGCGGCGCCGTCGCCGGCCAGGCGCAGGTTGTCCTCCACCGTGCCCGAGAAGAGGAAGACCTCCTGCGGCACCAGCCCCACGTGTCGGCGCAGGGTCTGCAGGTCCCACTCACGCACGTCCACGCCGTCCACCAGCACCCGGCCGCGCGTCACGTCGTGAGCGCGAATCATGAGGCGGGCGATCGTGGTCTTGCCCTCGCCGGTGGGGCCGACCAGCGCCACCCGCTCGCCGGGGGCGAGGGTGAACGAGCAATCGCGCAGCACCCACTGCTCGTCCTCGTACGCGAACCAGACGTCCTTGAACTCCACGGCGGGAGCGTGAGACGTTGCCAGGGGAACTTCCTTTCTTGTATTCGCTCGGCTCGCCTTCGGCTGCACCATGCCCGCGCTCCCGTTCCGGAGGGGGGAGACGATGGCGGGGTGCGTGTCGAGCAGAGCGAAGATCCGCTCGGCCGAGACCATGGCCGCCTGCATGACCGTGTACTTGGCGCCCAGGTCCCGGATCGGGAGAAAGAAGCGGCCGGTGTACTCGAGGAAGGCCACGAGGCCGCCGAAGGTGAGCGCCCCGGTCACCACCTGCCCGCCCCCGTACCAGAGCAGGAGAGCCACCGCGGCGGAGCCGAGGGCCTCCACCGTCGCGTAGAGGGAGGCGTCGTAGAACGTCGAGCGGAACTGCCCCGCGCGCAGCGCGCCGGAGAGCTGGGCGAACGTCTCCCGCTCCCGGGCCTCCCGGGCGAAGAGCTGGATCACGCTCATGCCCTGCAGCGACTCCTGGAGGAACGCGTTCATCCGGGCCAGGCGGGTGCGGACCACCCGGTAGCTGTCCCGCGCGCGCACGCGGAAGTAGGCCGCGGCCAGGACCAGCACGGGCACCAGCGCGAACGTGACGAGGGCCAGCTTCCAGTTCATCCCGAGCATGATCACGACGACCCCGGTGAGCACGACCACGTCGCCGAGGAGCGACACGATCCCGCTGGTGAACAGCTCCTGGATCGCTTCCCCGTCGTTCAGGACGCGGGTCATCAGCCGCCCGACCGGGCTCCGGTCGTAGAAGCGCGCATCCTGGCGCTGGAGGTGCGCGAACAGCGCCGCGCGGAGGTCGTGGATGACCCGCTGGCCCGTGAGCTGGGTGAGATAGGCCTGGGCCGCCCGCAGCCCGTAGAGCGCGAGGAGCACCAGCAGGAAGAGCGCCGCGACACTTCCGAGCCCCGCCCAGTCGCGCCGGAGGATGTGGTCGTCGATCGCGATCTTGATCAGGTAGGGCTGCGACAGCTCGAGCAGGGCCACCGCCGGGAAGAGCGCGCCGGTCGCGAGCACGAGGCGGAGGTGGGGCCGCGTGAACGCCCAGAGCCGCCGCATCAGGCGCGCGTCGTATGCCTTGCCGAGAACCTCGTCTTCCTGCTCGGGCTCACGCATTGGCCAGCTCGGGCTCACGCATTGGCGAGCTCGTCCTCCAGCTGCTGGACGCGCCAGAGGCGGGCGTAGAGGCCGCCGGCGGCCAGGAGGTCGGCGTGGCGCCCCTGCTCGACCACGCGCCCCTCGTCGAGGACCACGATCGCGTCGGCCTCGGCGGCCGCCTTGAGCCGGTGGGTCATGAGCAGCGTGGTACGGCCGCTCGCCGCTCCCCGCAGCGCGCGGGTGATCTCCCACTCCTTGGCCGCGTCCACCGAGGCCAGCACGTCGTCCAGGACCAGGAACGGCGGATCGGCCACGAGCGCGCGCGCCAGCGCCACGCGCTGCCGCTGGCCGCCGGAGAGCGTGA
>CAMLFJ010000190.1 GCA_946479205.1 uncultured bacterium
CCTCGATCTCGGCGCGCGGGTCCGCCACCGCGAGCGACCAGGAGAGCGGCACGCGATCCCGCACCCGTCCGCCGAGCAGCCGGTACACCGGGACGCCCAGCGCCCGGCCGGCGATGTCCCAGAGCGCCATCTCGACCGCGGCGCGGGCGAACGGATTGCCCTGGACCCGTCGGGCCATCTCGATCCGGAGCGCCTCGATCGCGGTCGGGTCGCGGCCGATGAGCCACGGGGCGAGGTAGCGCTCGATGGTCGCGACCACCGACTCGGCCGACTCCTCGCTCCAGGTAGGCCCGCCGAGGCAGGCGGCTTCCCCCCAGCCCACGTGGCCGTCGGAGGTCTCGAGGCGGACGAAGACGAAATTCACCGTCTCGAGGGTCGTGAAGGACATCTTGTGCGGGCGCTTGACCGGGATGTCGGCCAGCACCACGCGAAGGTCTGCGATCTTCATGGCTAGAACATGTTGGCTTCGGCGCGGAGCCGTCCCGTCGCGAACCGGTCGAGCGACAGGGCGCCAATATCCATGCTGGAGGCCCGCCCGTCAAGGAGCATCTCGGTCATCAGGATGCCGATGGCGGGCGAGTGCATGAACCCGTGCCCGGAAAATCCGCAGGCCACGTGGAAGCCGGGGGCCTGCGCGGCGGGGCCGAGGATCCCGTGGTAGTCGGGTGTGAGGTCGCGCACGCCCGCGTAGGCGCGCATGACCTGCGCCTCGGCCAGCGGCGGCACCCGGAGCGCCGCCGCGCGGAAGACCGCGTCGAAGGCCTCCCAGTCGACCGTGGTGTCGTGCCCCGGCTTGAGGTCCTTGTCGGTGCCGCCCATGAGCACCGCGCTCAGGCCCTGGCGGTGGACGTAGAAGCCGGTGTCGAGGTCGACGATCAGCGGAAACACGGCGGGCAGGATCGGCAGGGGCTCGGTGACCATCACCTGCCGCCGGTAGGGCTTCGAGGGGATCTCGACGCCGGCCATGGCGCCGATCTCGTCCGCGTGGGGCCCCGCGCAGTCGATCACGATCGGGGCCGACCATTCCGCGGATGGGGTCTTCACGCCGGTGACGCGATCGCCCGCCTTGACGATGCCGGTGACCGGCTGCCCGGTCAGCAGGCGGAGGCCCCGGCTCCGCGCCACCGCCAGGAAGCCCGAGAGCAGCGAGTACGGATCGGCGGAGCCGTCGTCGCCGCAGAAGGTGCCCCCGACGAGGTCCTGGGTCACGAGCGGGGCCAGATGCGTCTGGATCTGGGACGGGGTCAGGAGCTCGCTGGCCACCCCCAGCCCGCGCTGCAGCTCCACGTTGCGGCGGCACTGGTCGAGGGTGGCCGCGTCGGTGGTCACGAAGAGATAGCCGTGGCGGAGGAAGTCCACCGAGCAGCCCAGGATCTCGCGGTCGTGGGTGAAGTAGCGGTAGGAGAGCTGGGTGAGGCGGACATTGGCCTCGGTGGAGAACTGGAAGCGCACGCCCCCGGTGGCCTTCGAGGTGGCCCCGGTCCCCGGCTCGGCCTCCTTCTCGAGCACGACCACACGCAGGCGGAGGTCGCGCTCGAGGAGATGGAACGCGATGGAGCCGCCGATGATGCCGGCGCCGATGATGACGACGTCGGCGGTCTGGGTCACGCGCGGGACGGGATCAGGCGGGGCGCGGCGCGAGCCCGTGGCGCACCGCCTCGTGCACCATCCGGACCAGCGTCGTGATGTCGAAGACGGGCACGCCGGTGAGGGCCTGGATGTCGGCGCGGTAGGGCGGCATGTTCGTGCACTCGAGCACGATCGCGCCGATCTCGGGATGCGCGTCCATCATCCGCCGGGTGACCGTGAGGTGCTCCTGGCGCGCGGCCTCCACGTCCAGGGTGAGCTGATCGTCGAGCATCACGCGGGTGAACTCCTTCTCGGTCTCGAGCCCCGCCACCACCATCGGGATCTCGGAGGAGATCCCCGCCCCCGCCATGTGCTCGGCGTTGAGCGCGGAGGCGTTCACGGTGAGGACGCCGACCGCGCGCCCCGCCGGCAGCATGCGGTGCACCAGCGGCACCAGCATGAGGCTCGAGGTGAACACCGGGATCGAGACCGCGGCCGCCATCTCGGACTGGAACTTGGCGAGGAAGCCGCAGTTCGTGGTGACCGCGCGCACGCCCTCGCGCTCGAGGAAGCGCGCGCCTTCGATGAAGCTCGGCAGCAGCTCCCGCTGGCCCTGTCGCACCACTCGGTCCGGGGAGGCGCCGGTCACGCGGTGGTAGCGCACCGGGAAGTCGAAGGTGGTCGCGTTGCCCATGTCGCCCGGGATGCGCGGGAACCGGGTGTCCAGCATCAGGATGCCCACTGAGAAGCCGTAGAGGTTCTGCCCGCCCTGGACTCGCATGCGCTGGAGGGTCAGTTGAGCTGGGCCAGCTTCTGGCGAACGCGGCGGAGCTGGTGGCGCACCTGCTCGTGATCCGCCGCGTTGGGGAAGTCGGTGAGGTACTGCTCCCAGTCGGCCACGCCGCGCTCGAGCCGCCCCATGTTGCTCCAGGCCGCGCCGCGGTCGCGCCGCTCCCCCGCCGAGGCGGGGTTGAGCACGAGCAGGCGGTCGAGGACCCCCACCACCTTGTCCCAGGCCTCGCGACGCCAGTAGACGCCCTTGAGATTGGCGAGCATCCGGGTCAGGAACTGGCGGTTGCCCACCGGCGCGAAGTGCTCGGGCGCGAGCCGCACCGGGCGCCCGAGGGCGCGGCTGACCAGCTCCCGGCAGCTCTCGGTGGTCAGGAGCGCGCCGCGGTTGAACGGATCGAGCAGCACCTGCTCGCCCGCGATGCGGGCGCCGGTGATGAAGTGCCCGGGCAGCCCGATCCCCTCCATCTCCAGGTCGAGCCGGCGCCCGACCTCGATGAGCACGAGGGACAGCGTGATCGGGATGCCGAGCCGGCGGTTCAGCACCTCGTTGAGATGGCTATTGCGCGGATCGAAGTAGTCGTCGCGGTCTCCCGAGAAGCCGAGCTCCTCGAAGAGGTACTCGCGGAGGCGATGGAGACGGCCGAGCGCGTCGTCGGCCCGGCGGGCCGGCCCGGCCCCCTCGGCCAGCGCGGAGAGGCGCTCGAGGTAGCTGTCCACGTCGAGATCGGGCTGATCGCCGGCCGCGATGAGGAGCGCGGCGTGGGCGAGATGGATCTGGTCGTCCGGGCGATCCACCGCCACCGCGAACGCGGCCAGCGCCGGGTCGGCGTCCATCAACACCCGGGAGCGTGGTGGATGCCGGCGGTCCGGAGCGCCGCGCCCTGCAGCTCTTCCGCGAGGGCCAGCGTGCGCGCGGAGGCCCGCCGTGCCGCGTCCTGGGCTTCCGGGGTGGCGGCCAGCTTGAGCAGGAGCGAGCGGCCGAGCTGGTGATGGAAGCGCTCGTCCGGCTCGATGACGTCGCGGTACAGCGTGGCGGTGATCCGATCGCCGGCCCGGTCGCAGAACTCGATGAACTGGCGGTTCTTCACCACCGCGATCGCCTCGCGGGTGAACTGGCCGGCCGCGACCCGCTCGACGGTGGTCTCGAGGGAGTCGAGGTACTTGAACAGCGGGCCGAAGCCCTGCGCGAGCGGGTCGAAGCTGCGCGCGTCGAAGCCCAGCTCCCCGAGCCGCTCGGCGATCATCCGGTAGTGCTTGGCCTCGTCGCCGGCCTGGCGCGCGAAGGCCATCTTCACCTCGACGTCGGTGGTGGAAACCAGCCAGCGGGCCGCGATCTCGGTGGCCTCGATCTCGTTCTTGAGCGCGACCTTCAGGAGATTCGTGACGTTGAGCGCGCCGGACACCTCGGGCTTGAGGGTGGCTTCGGGCTCGAGGCGGCGCAGGACGGCCTGGTTGGTCTCGTCGAGCTGGGCGACGAACTCGCGGGCGGTCACGCGGCCAGCCCTCGCTGCAGGAGCTCGGGCAGCTCCTGGGTCAGCGCTTCCTTGGTCACCACCCGCCGGCAGCGGGCGTGCAGCGGCTGGGTCGTCCGCGCGAGGGCGTGGGTGGTGTAACCGAGCACCGGCGCGGCGGGCACACGCTCCAGGGTCGTGAAAATCGCTTCATAGTCCCAGCCATTGGTCGTGAGATCCACGATCACCAGGGCGGGCGGCTCACCCTCGAGGGCCACGGCCAGCTCCTCGGGGGTGCGGGCGAAGACCAGCGGGGTGCCGACCAGGCGGGCGGTCTCCCGGATGCGGGCCACGAAGAAGAGATCACGGACGACGGCGACGGCCTTGATGGGCGGCTCCGGCTAGTCGTCCTGCTCCTGGTTGCCGAGCCAGTAGCGGTTCCACTCGGCCAGGTGCGTGAGCGTCGACAGGTCGCGCATCCGGTCGACGTAGACGATGCCGTTGAGGTGATCGGTCTCGTGCTGGATCACCCGGGCGAAGAACTCCTTGGCCACCACCTCGATCGGGTTTCCCTCGCGGTCGCGCGCCTCGAGGCGCACCGACCCGAAGCGGGGGACGACGCCCCGCATGTCGGGCACCGAGAGGCAGCCCTCCCAGCCATCTTCCGTCTCGTCGGTCAGCGGGGTCACCACCGGGTTGACCAGGACGGTGAGCGGGATGGCGGGCGCGTCGGGGTAGCGTGGGTTGCCGTGGACCTCGATCACGCAGATCTGCTTGAGCGCGTGGACCTGCGGCGCGGCCAGGCCGGCCCCGTTGTATTCCCGCATCGTCTCGATCATGTCGTCGATCAGGCGCTGGGTTTCCGCAGAACCGATCTCGCTGACCGGGACGGGGGCGGCAACCTTGCGAAGCACCGGATGTCCGAGACGCGCGACTTTCAGGATGGCCATGCCGATCTCCTCTCGCGGTCGGATTGTAGCATAGGCCCTCAGGTGCCCTGGAAGCCGGCGAGGACGGCGGGCCAGCGCGGATCGTCGAGTGAGGGCTGGAAGGACGGGTAGAGCTGGGTGCGGTCGTAGAGGCCGCGGTAGCGCTCGCGGATCCGCTCCCCGATCGTCGCGAACGACCCGCTCACCGCGAAGAGATCCAGCGTCTCGTCGCTGATGAGATCGGCCATGCCCTCCCAGTCGCCCGCGAGCGACTTCGCGTGCAGACGCGGGACGAGATCGTCGAGCCCGTGGACCGCGAGCACCGCCTGGTACGTCCGGGTGGACGCGTAGAACGCGATCTGCTTCTTCACCGCGCGCGCGTTCCGGCGCAGCTCCTCCTCGGAGTCGCCCAGGACCACCATCGTCGAAGCGCGGAAGGTGAAGTCGGCGCGCGAGCGGCCCCCGCGCTTGAGCCCCTCCTGCACCGCGGGGTGCACGCACTCGCGCAGGTAGCGCGCGCTGTGGAAGGAGTGGACGTGCAGGCCGTCCGCGACCTCCCCCGCGATCCGGCACATCTGCGGATTGACCCCGGCCAGGTAGATCGGGATGCGCGGATGCTCGATGGGTCCCGGGTTGAAGAAGGGCGTCATGAGATTGAAGCGGTAGGAGCGCCCGCGGAAGTCGAGCGGCGCGCCGCCCTGCCAGCAGTCCCAGATCGCCCGCAGCGCCTGGACGACCTCGCGGAGCCGTGGCCCCGGGGGCTCCCAGGGCACCGAGAACCGCCGCTCGTTGTGCGCCTTCACCTGCGAGCCCAGGCCCAGGCTGAAGCGGCCGCCGGAGGACTTCTGCAGGTCCCACGCGATGTGGGCCAGGACCATCGGGCTCCGCGGGAAGGCGACCGCGATCGCGGTGCCGAGGCCGACGCGGGACGTGGTCGTGGACGCGACCGCCAGCGGGAGGAACGGGTCGTGCCGCGTCTCCGCGGACCAGATCGCGCCGAAGCCCATCTCCTCTGCCCGGCGGGCGTAGCCGGCCACCGCCTGGAGATCGAACGTCATCAGGCCGATATCGAGGTTCACGGCTGGTTCTCCAGGTAAATCCTGGCATTACGGCGGAGTCCCGAAGGCTTCGCTCGAAGGAGCGGCGTCCCCGTGAAGCGACGCCGGAGCGACTCGTCGTCCATCGCCGAGACGGCCGCGGCGCCGGGAAATGGCGCGGCCGGCGCGAAAACGGATTCCCCGGTCACCGGCGCCTTCCGGTTCCAGGGGCAGACGTCCTGGCAGATATCGCACCCGAACTGCCAGCCGGCCATCCCGGCGTGAGCCGCGGGCTCGATGTCGCCGCGGTGCTCGATCGTGAGGTAGGACACGCAGCGCCGCGCGTCGAGGACGTAGGGCGCCACGAAGGCCCCGGTCGGGCAGGCGTCGAGGCAGGCGCGGCAGGTGCCGCAGCGATCGGCGAGCGGCTGGTCGTGGGCCAGTTCCGCGGTGGTCAGCAGGACGCCGATGAAGAACCAGGAGCCGAGCCGGGAGTGGAGCAGCATGGTGTTCTTGCCGATCCAGCCGAGGCCCGCCCGCGCGGCGAGGTCCCGCTCGAGAACCGGTCCCGTGTCCACGTAGCCTCGGCTGCGGGCGCCGGCGGTCTCGGCCAGATGCCCGGCGAGCCGCTCGAGCCGCGGCCCGATGACGTCGTGATAATCACGCCCCCAGGCGTAGCGGGCGACCGGCTGCCAGGACGCATCCGCGGGCTCGCCTTGAAAGTAGTTGAGCGCCACGCAGAGCACCGAGCGCGCGCCGGGCAGCACGCGCGCGGGGTCGAGGCGCTCCTCCACGCGGCGCTCCAGATAGCCCATGGTGCCGGCGTGGCCCGCTTCGAGCCACTGACGGAGAGCGGGACCATGCTCGGGCGGCGTGGCCGGGCCCACGGTCACGAGATCGAAGCCCAGCT
>CAMLFJ010000191.1 GCA_946479205.1 uncultured bacterium
GCGGTGTCGTGGAAGACGGCACCGCCGTTGGGATAGCCGGGCTCGGCGCTGGTCAGGGCGTTGATGCCGAGCCGGTTGACGAAGTGCTTGCTGGGCCAGACCCCCTCGACGATCACCACGCCGCGCGGCTGGCCCTCCCGGGGCTCGGCGTGGGCGATGACCTCGCCCCGCTCGTTGCCGAGCTGGACCGCGGCGCCCGCGGTCACCCCGAGGGCCGCGCAGTCGTCGGGATGGAGCAACGCGGTCGGGCGCTTCTCGCGGGCCAGGGACGAGGGCGTCTCGCTGAACGTGGAGTTGAGGAACGTGCGCGCGGGCGCGGCCACCAGCCGGAAGGGTTTCTCGTCGGTGGCCTCGTCGGTCACCGCGAAGTGGTCCGGCAGCGCGGGCATCAGGGCGCCGCGGCCGCCGAAGCGCGCCCACTCGGGCTTGAAGTGGAAGCGGCGATCCGGGGTAGGGAAGCCGTCGAGGAAGTGCGCGGTCTCGAACGGGAGCGCGAAGTCCTGGCCCCCCCGCTTCCAGTTGGTCTCGGCGTCCCACATGCCGGACTTCCGCAGCGTCTCGTCCATGATCTCCCAGGGCGTCATCTGGAAGCCCCGGTGCGTCGCGCCGAGCCGCTTGGCCAGCTCGCGGATCACGGTGTGGTTCTCGCGGCACTCCCCCGGCGGCTCGATCACTTTCCGGGTGACCTGGAAGTAGGTGTGCCCGCTCGCGGTATAGAAGTCGTCGTGCTCGACGAACATCGTCGCGGGCAGGACCACGTCCGCGAAGGCCGCGGTCTCGGTCAGGAACTGCTCGTGCACGCAGAGGAAGAGGTCCTCGCGGGCCAGGCCCCAGTGCACCAGGTTCAGCTCCGGGCACACCATCGCGGGATTGGTGTTCTGCATCAGCATGGCGGTCACTGGCGGGCCGCCCTGGAGGGCGTCGCGGTCACCGGTGAGGATCTGGCCCAGGCGGGACTGATCGAGCGCGCGGATCGACTTGTCCACGAGGTCGCGCCCCTCGATCAGGGTGCGGTCGAGCGGATAGATCGCGGTCTGGCCGTAGACCGCGCCGCCGCCCTTGTGGCGCCACGCGCCGGTGATCGCGGGCAGGCAGGATACTGCATGCATGTTCACCGCACCGTTCCGGGAGCGGCTGAAGCCGTGGTGGCAGCGGATGAAGCTCTTCTTCGTCCGCCCGTAGAGGCGGGCGAAGCCCACGATCTGATCCACCGGCAGCCCGGTGATGGCGGCCGCCCACTCGGGCGTCCGGGTGGCCACGTGGGCGGCCAGCTCGTCGGGGCAGTCGGTGTAGGCGCGCAGGTAGTCCCAGTCGGCGAGGCCCTCGGCGAAGAGCACGTGCATGATCGCGCAGGCGAGCGCGCCGTCGGTGCCCGGCCGCGGGGCCAGGTGCAGATCGGCCTTCGCCGCGGTGTCGGTGCGGTAGGGATCCACCACCACGAAGGTGGCGCCGCGCCGCTTGGCCTGCATGGCGTGGCTCATCACGTTGACCTGGGTGTTCACCGGGTTGCCGCCCCAGATCACGACCAGGTCCGAGTGCTCCCCGATCTCGCGCAGGTCCACTCCGCGCTTGGCCCCGACCCCGGCGGCCCAGCCGGTGTCGGCCAGGGTCACGCAGATCGTCGAGAAGTAGCGCGAGTAGCCCATCGCGTGGGTCAGCCGGTTGATGCCGTCGCGCTGCACCAGGCCCATCGTGCCCGCGTAGTAGTACGGCCACACCGTCTCGAGACCGAGCCGGGCCGCCTGACGCGTGAAGGCCTCCGCGACCAGGTCGAGCGCGTCGTCCCACCCGATGCGCTCGAAGCGGCCCGCGCCCTTCGGGCCCACGCGCCGCAGCGGGTGGAGGAGACGATCCGGATGGTGCACGCGCTCGGCGTAGCGGCCGACCTTCTCGCAGATCACGCCGCGGGTGTAGGTATTGCGGTGCGAGCCGCGGACGCGGCCGATGGTGTGCAGGTCGAGGCGCTCGACCTCCAGCGCGCAGGTGCTGGTGCAGTCGTGGGGGCACACCGACGGGACGGTCTCGACCGGAGTCTGGGCCATGGCCCCCAGCATACCTCAGAGAGACAATGAGGCGGTGGGCACCCCGATCCGGCCGCTTCCCGAGGGCATCGCGCGGTGGAGCACGCGCGCCCGCTGGCTCCGCCGGCTCGACGCGCTGGCCGCCGCGGGCCTGGTCTGGGTGTTGCTGGCGGTGCTGCTGCCCGGCGTCGGCGCGGGTGCCCAGGCCGGCGCGGCGGGGGTGATCACCGCGCTGCTCGGCGCTGTCGCGCCGATCCGCGTGCGATGGCGTCCGGTCAGCGCGCCGGTGGGGCTCTGGGTGAGCCGGATGGTCGCGCCGGGGGACCGGGCCTGGTACGTGCGCGCAGAGGGTTCCGATCTGGTGATGGTCACGGGCCGCCGCGGCCTGCGCCTGACCGTCGCGGTACCGGGAGGCGGCGCCGCCGAGGGCCTGAGCGTACGGCGGACCCGCGTGCTCGTCCTCGGCGCCGACGAGCCGCCGCGCCGTGCGCGGCCGCGCTGATCCGGCTCAGGCCGCGTAGCGCTTGACCGCGTCCTCGTCCCAGGTGATGCCCGCGCCGGGCCGGTCGGGGATCTGGGCGACGCCGTCCTTCACCCGCAGGGGCTCCTGGAGCAGGGGGGCGGCCCAGTCCATGTACTCGAGCCAGTGACACGTGGGCGTCACCCCGAGCAGGTGCACGCTGAACTCGGGGAAGAGATGGCTCGACATGTCGATGCCGTGGGTGTGCGCGAGGGCGGCCGCGCGCAGCCAGCCGCTGACCCCGCCGATGCGCTGCACGTCGGGCATCACGAAGTCGAGCGAGCGCAGCGCGATGGCGCGGGCCATCTCGAAGGTGTCCACCAGGTTCTCGCCGGTCTGGATCGGGGTGGCCACCTCGGCCGCGATGCGGGCGTAGCCCTCGTAGTCGTCGTGACGGAGCGGCTCCTCGATCCAGTAGAGCCCTTCGCCGTCCAGCGCGCGGGCGCGCCGCAGCCCCTCGTTCACGGTCAGGCGCTGGTTGAAATCGCACATCAGGGTCGCTCCGTCGCCGATCCGCTTCTTCACCGCGCGCACCGCGGCCAGGTCCTGGGCGAAGTCGTCGCGTCCCACCCGGAGCTTGATCGCGCGGAAGCCCTCGGCGAGGAGCGCCTCCGCCTCGTCGGCGAGCGTCTCCACCGGCTGGATCCAGAGGCCGGTGCTGTTGTACGCGGGAATCGCCCGGGGCGCGCCGCCCAGCAGCATGACCAGCGGCACCCCGCGCGCCTGGGCCAGCGCGTCCCAGGCCGCCATGTCGAGGCCGGCAAGGGCCAGCCCGACCAGGCCGTTCGGGTCGAGGAGGGTCAGCTGCCGCCGCAGCTTGGCCTCGAGATCGAAGGGCGCGAGCTCGTCGCCCTTGATCATCTCGAAGAGGCCCTGCGCGCAGCCGACGATGGAGGCGAGCGTCCACGGGGCGAAGCCGAACACGTAGGAGCGCCCGGTGACGCCGCCGTCGGTCTCGAGGTCGAAGAGCACCAGAGCCGCCTTCGCGATGGCCCCGCTCGCGCTCACCGGGGGGCGGCGGAACGGGGGCAGCACGGGGCGGGCGCGGAGGGCGCGGATCTTCACGGTGCCGCCCTACTTCTTGAACTCGGCTGCCGCTTTGTCGTAGGCCGACGCCAGGTCGCGGTAGGCGTCGGCGAAGCCTTCCTTGGCCTTCTCCCACGATGCCTTGGTGGCCCGCCCGAGGTCGGCGGCCTTCTGGGACGCCTTCGCCCGCTTGGCCTTGAGATCCTTGATCTGCGCCTGCGACTTGGCCTTGAGCTCGCCGGTCTGCTTGGCGGCCTGCGCCTCGAGGTCCTTGATCTTGGCCTCGAGGTCGGCGGTGGCCTGCTTGGCGTGCGCCACTGCCTCGTCCTTCTTCTCCACCGTGTAGTCCCGGATCGCCTGGCCCGTCTCCGACGCCTTCTGCCCGACCTCTCCCGTCGTGGTCTTGGGAGGCGGGGTCTGGGCCGAGGCGTAGGGGGCGGGGGTGGCGAGCAGGCCGACCGTCACGAGGAACGCTGGAATGATTTGCAGGCGCATGGGCAACCTCCTGGCCGACGAGTCTAAGGCCAGCGAGTCGGGCTCGGCAATGGCACGTTCGCGTCGAACTTGACAGTGGGTGCGGGCGGGGCCGATCATCAGAGGTAAGTCTGCCCCCAGGGAGGGACGCCAGGATGACGACGCTACAGCGGGCCGAAGCGGCCGAGCACGCGCTGAGCCAGGAGCTCGACCGGGTCGTGGTGAAGTCGGTGATCTTCACCTCCGGCGAGCGGGATCCCCGCCAGCCGGTGTCACGGCCGCCCGACGATGGCCGGCTCTACATGATGGGGCACGACGCGCGCCTCCCCAAGATGCCCGACAAGCCGACCCTCTTCGACTTCTTCCGCCTGCGCTTCGGGCCCTCCGCGCATCTGCTGCAGAGCGCGCGGCTCGCCATGAAGAACGGGGTGAACGAGAAGATCGTCCTGGCCTGCCTGCTGCACGACATCGCCATCGCCGGCTTCATCCGCAGCGACCACGGCTACTGGAGCGCCCAGCTGCTGGAGCCCTACGTGGACGAGGAGGTGGCCTGGGGGATTCGCTATCACCAGGCGCTCCGGTTCTTCCCCGACGAGTCGGTGGGCTATCGCTATCCCGAGCTGTACCGCAAGCTCTTCGGGGACGACTACGTGCCCGAGCCGCACATCCAGGAAGCCTACCGGGTCGCGCGAGACCACAAGTGGTACATGACCTCGCGGCTCATCACGGTGAACGATCTGTACGCCTTCGATCCCACCGTGCAGGTGCAGCTCGAGGAGTTCACGGACGTGGTGGGACGCCACTTCCGCCAGCCGAAGGAAGGGCTCGGCTTCGATCAGAGCCCGTCGGCGCACATGTGGCGCACCATCAACTGGCCGACGCGCTACCTGTAGCCTCGGAATCCGCCCCGGGCCCGCTCAGTCGAGCACTCGCCAGCTCGACATGATCAGCAGATTGTCGTGGGCCTCCGCGTCGCACTCGATCGTCTTGCCCACGAGCGCGTCCAGCTCGGGATCGCGCAGGGGATGCCCATCCCGGCGGCGCAGCAGGAAGTCTCCCGTCGTCGTGCGCAGCAGCACCGCGGTGCGCTCGCTCTTCGAGCCCCGCGCGACCCGGCCCCGCGTCACCTCGCCCCGGTAACGCAACCCTCAGCGACTGTGCAGCCGGCGGAGCCGGACGATCTGCCCGTGTTCGACGGTGGCGGAGACGAGGATGATCCGTGGGATCCCGTGCCGCCCCCCGGGGAGTGATCCGATCACGCCGTGCACCGCGGTCGGCCGGCGACGGTGGATGCCGGTCTCCCGATCGAGGCGCCGGCCCGCGGGATCGTGCAGGCTGAACGACATCGCCCGGAGCCGTCCCGCGGACAGCCCGCCGTCCCGCGCCGCGGCGACGAGCACCTGCCGCACCGTGCCGGGCACGCGCCCGCCCGCTCTGGGCCGCACCGCGCCCACCGTCTCGTCCGCCAGGACGCCCGTGCGCATCAGGCGGTCGCGCCGGAGGCCGCGTCCCGGGGGCAGCTCGCCGGAGCGGGCCAGGGCCTTCTTGAAGAGCCGGGTCTTCTCCAGCGCCTGCCGCACGCGGGAGATGGGATGGATCGAGGGATCGCCGAGCAGGTGGAACTGCGCGAGGGTCTTCAGGTCCTCGGCGTGGAGCACCGACATGCCGAGCACGTACCGCTGCCGCGCCTCGAGGAGGGCGCGGCCGAGCGAGGCCCCGCGCAGGACTTCCTCGAGGAAGTAGCGGCACAGCAGGTCGGCCCAGCCATTGCTCGTGCTCGGCCCGTACGCGATGGTCGAGCTTCCGAGAAATCCGTACGCGCCGCTGGCCAGGTAGGCATAGCAGATGCCACGCTGGCCGTCCGCGCCGGGCGGATCGTACAGCTCCGCGCCGTAGCAGCACTCGGCCGCCGCCACGGTGCCCTCGGTGATGCGGCCCTCGACGTTCCGGGCCCGGTGCGCGTCGGGGAAGTCGTCGCTGTCGCTCGCGCGCTGTCCGAAGAATCGCGGCGCCATTCTCGCCCCGTGGCAGTTGATGAAGTGAATCAGGGGCCGCAGCTCCGCATTGCTCCAGGCCGGCCCTTCACGCGGCGAGAGCTTCAGGTCGTCGGCCGAGCCGGTGAGCATGCGCAGGCTGAGCGCGGTCGACCCGCGCCACACCCTCGCGCTGAGGCCGAAGTAGCCCTGGTAGTCCTCGCGAGGCCGGGTCCGGTACCGGGCCGCCGTCCGCAGGAGCCCGAGCAGGAAGCGAGGGTTCCGCGCGCCCGTGATGTCCGGCAGCCGTCCGACGACCCGCGTCGGCCCGCGGAAGTCTTCGATGCGCCGGCTGTAGGGCGCGGCGCACGCATAGGGCAGGTCGCCGAAGGCGTGCCGATCGCCGTCGTCGTCGGGATCGGGCGAGTAGAGGGGGTTGGCGAGGTCCTGGTGTGGCACGACGTCGATCGAGCCGAGGATCAGGAGGTAGTCGGGCACGAAGTGCTGATAGGCCGCATCGATCGCGGCCTTGTTCTCGCGCGGGCTCGGGGCATGGGTCACCGGCGGCCCCCCGATCGCGTCCATCGCGGCACGGCTCCCGAGATCCAGGAGGCGGGAGACGAGCCCGCGTCGGCGGTCCGACCGGATGAGCCCCGCCACCGCGCGGCGGAT
>CAMLFJ010000192.1 GCA_946479205.1 uncultured bacterium
CGGGCGCGCACGTGCTCCAGGAGCCGGGGCTGCAGCTGGCTCCAGATCGAGTCGAGCCCGCGTTTGAAACCCTCGTGGACGAATCGATCCGGCACCCACTCGCCGAGCCGGAAATCCGCGTCGGCGATGAAGTCCCGGACGGTCTCTTCGAGTCCCCGGATGCGATCCGTGGCCTGACCCGGCTTGGGCACCTGCGTTCCGCGGAACACCGCGAGCACGAAGTCGCGGCTCTCGGCCAGATAGCACTGGCTCCCGGCCTCCGAGACGAACGTGACCTGGCCAAGCCCCGCTCGCCCGAACTGCTGGCGCGCGAACGCTTCGTCGGCGTAGGCCAGGAGCGCGGCCTCGGCCAGCCACCATGCGTTGACCGCCTCGAACCCGCGCGCCTGGGGTCGAAACGGGTTCTCGATCGCATCCGCGAAGTAGTCCCGATCCAGATTCGGGGGGAAGACGGTCTGCGCGGTCGGCTCGGGAATCGGCTTCTTCGCGCGGACGGTCATCGCGGCGGGTGGGGAGGGCGCTCCTCGATCGCGTCCACCCGGTCTCCGTAGAAGGCGAGGTATCCCGTGATGGGTGTCATGTCGTCGTACGGCGTCTCGTAGCTCCACACCGCGTTCTCCACGGTGCGCGCGCCGCTCTGGATGCTCCAGTAGGACGCGTCGCCCTTGTAGGGGCAGTGGGTGACGAGCGCGGTGCGGACCAGGCGCGCCATGTCCACGTCCTCTCGTGGGATGTACTGCTGGTCCGGCGTCCCCGGCGCGCGCATCACCAGCGCGCGGGTCGTGTCGGCGATGACCTCCGCGCCCACCCGGACGATGACCCGATTCGGATTGGCGGCGATCGTGATGCCCGCGTCGGCGGCCGGCCGGCGGGCCATCAGCCGAGCAACCGCACCAGCTCGTCGGGCTGGCTGAGCATCGGGTAGTGCCCGGTGTCCATCTCCGCGTAGCTGCCCTGGAGACGCTCGGCGGTCCGGCGCTGGTGCGGCTCGGGCGGGTTCTTGGCGCGCCGGCAGCGGATCACCGACGCGGGCCACTTCCGGTCCCAGAAATCCGTCAGCTCCATGGGAGCCTCGAGCGCCGCGATCGGGTGGGGCGTGTAGCGCGCCAGCGCCCACGCGCGGGTGGCCGGCTCGAGATCCGCGAACATGCGGCTCTCCGCGTCGGCCCGCGCCGGCGCGATCGTCACCGCGGTCACTAGGCCTGCGGGGCGGCTCACGATGTCGCCCACCTTCTCGCCCGGCAGCAGGGCGAGGGCGTCCACGAAGACGAGGCGGGCGATGCGGTCGGCGGCCAGCTCGGCCGCTCGGCAGATGACCATGCCGCCCGAGCTCGTGCCGACCAGCACGATATCGTGGAGGTCCTCGTGGAAGAGCAGACCGGCCACTTCGCGCGCGTGGGTCCCGACGGTGATGCCGGGCCGCACCTGGTCGGCCCGCTCCGCGCAGCCGTCGAGCGTCGGGGCGTAGACCGCGTGCCCGGCCGCGCGCAGACGCTGGGCCACCGGCTTCCAGATCCAGCCGCCCTGATAGGCTCCGTGAACCAGCACGTAGGTCGCCATCGCGCTAGGCCTTCCCGCCGACCTTCACGCCGGCGAGCTGCTCGTAGATCTTCACCACCGCGGAGCCGTCCTCCTTGTTGAGGCCGGCGGCCCGCGCCATCTGGTAGACCTGCTGGGTCACGTTGGCCAGGAGCACCGGCACCCCGAGCTGCTTGGCGAAGGCGGTCTCCAGCTCCTGGTCCTTGAACGAGATATCCACGGTGCCGCCCGGGGTGAAGTCCCGCTTGAGGATCCGGGGCACGCGTCCCTCGAACGCGAAGCTGTTGCCGGTGCTGACCCGCACCACGTCGTAGATGGCCTGCGGATCGAGCCCCGCCTTGACCCCGAGGACGAGCGCTTCGGCCACCGCGACCGTGTTGACCTGGACCAGCATGTTGTTCACGAGCTTCATGGCGAGCCCCTGGCCGAGGCCGCCCATGTGGAACACGTTCTTGCCCATCGCCCGGAAGAGATCCTGGCAGGCCGCCACCGTCTGCGCGTCGCCGCCCACGATGATCGAGAGCTCGCCGGAGGCGGCCCGCTCGGTGCCGCCGCTCACCGGCGCGTCCACCATCGCGACGCCGCGGCTCGAGAGCTGCTCGGCGAGCCGGCGCGCCACGAACGGATCGATCGTGCTCATGCACGCCACGATGTGCCCGGCGCGGGCCAGATGGATGATGCCACGCTCGCCCGCGATGACCGCCTCGGCCTGCGCGGTGGTCTCGACCATGCAGATCGTCCGATCGGCCTTGGCCGCCACCTCCGCGGGCGAGGGCGCCAGGGTCGCGCCGCGCGTACGCCACCGCTCGGCCTTCGTGGCATCGATGTCATGGACCACCAGGGAGAAGCCGCGCTTGACGAGGTTGAGCGCCATCGGATCGCCCATGGCCCCGAGACCGATGAATCCGACCGTGCCGGGCATTGTGCGGGCCCCTCCTTGGGTGAACGGGTCGTACGTCACCCGGGACTATACCGCGGAAGGCCGGAGGGCGCGCGAGGTCAGTCGGGGAGCTTGAGCCCCCGGGGTAGTCCGCGCTCGGTTGACAGCTCCCGGCACGTGGCCAGGCGCGACGCGGGGCGCGTGTCCTTACACCCAGCCGCCGTCCACGACGTAGCTCTGGTTGGTGCAGGCGCCGCTGTCGTCGGCGGCCAGGAAGAGCACCACGCGCGCGACGTCCTCGGGCAGGAGCTTGCGCTTGAGACACTGGCGGCGGAGCAGCTCCTCCTCGCCCGCCGGGGTGAGCCACAGCGCGATCTGCCGCTCGGTCATGATCCAGCCGGGCACGACGGAGTTGACCCGGATGCTCCGCGGCCCGAGGTCGCGGGCCAGCGCGCGCGTCAGCCCGACGACGGCCGACTTGGCGCTCAGGTAGGCCGGCATGCCGCCCTGCCCGACCATCCACGACGTCGAGCCGAGGTTGATGATCGAGCCGCCGCCCGCCTCCGCCATCCCCGGGACGACGGCCTGGGCCGAGAAGAACTGGTGGCGCAGGTTCACCGCGAAGCGGTCGTCCCAGTACTCCGGCGTGACCGCCTCGATCGCGTGCCGCTCGTCGTGGGCCGCGTTGTTGACCAGCACGCGGACCGCCCCGAGTCGCGTCTGCGCCTCCGCCACCGCCGCGCGGAGCGCCGCGACGTCGCGCAGGTCGCAGGGGATGAACACCGGCGCGGGGAGGCCGCGCGTCCGGAGCGTCTCGACGAGCGCGGTCGAGGCCTCCCGCTGGATGTCCACGAACGCCACGCGGGCCCGCTGGGCGCAGAAGTGCTCGACGATGGACGCGCCGATGCCGCTGCCCCCGCCCGTCACGAACACCACGCGATCCTCGAGGCTCGGGTACGTCGCAGCGCGGATCATGGGCGCCTCCCGCGCCCACGCTAGCACAGGTGCGCCCGCGTGCTAGGCTCCGGCCCGGGAGCGATGGACGTGGTCACCCTGCGCGCGGGCGATGCCGCGGTCGAGCTGGCGCCGGAGGCCGGCGGCGCGGTCACCCGCTACTGGCTCGCGCGCGGCGCGGCGACGCAGGAGTGGCTGCGCCCGACCCCGGCCGGGGCGCTGCGCGCGGGCGGGCCGTACCAGGCCGCCGCCTTTCCGCTCGTGCCCTACTCCAATCGGATCCGCGAGGGCCGCTTCTCGTTCCGCGGCCAGGCGGTCGTCGAGCCGCTCAATCGCCCGCCGGAGCGTCACGCGATCCACGGCCACGGCTGGCAGGCGCGCTGGGAGGCGATCGACGTCGGGGCCGCGGAAGCGCGGCTCGAGTACCGGCACCCGGCCGGCGCCTGGCCGTGGGCCTACCACGCCACCCAGCGCTTCACGCTCACGCCGTCGAGCCTGACCGTCACGCTGAGCCTCTCGAACCTGAGCACGACCCCGATGCCGGCCGGCCTCGGCTGGCACCCCTACTTCCCGCGGACTCCGCGCGCGACGATCTCCGCGGACGTTCGCGCGATCTGGCTCACCGACAATGAGATGATGCCGACCGAGCTGGTGGCGCCGCCCACCGCGCCCCTCGATCGCGGGATGGTGGTGGACGCGGTGACCCTGGACAACTGCTTCGTGGGCTGGAGCCGGCGCGCGACGATCGACTGGCCCGAGGTCGGCGCGCGGCTCGTCATGCGCGCGGAGCCCCCGCTCGACTGCCTCGTGATCTACACGCCGGTCGGCCGCCCCTTCTTCTGCGTCGAGCCGGTCAGCCACGTGACCGACGCCTTCAATCTGGCGGAGGCCGGGCGGGCCGACAGCGGCACGTCCGTCCTGGAGCCGGGCGAGACGCTAGAGACGGCGGTCGTCCTGACCCAGGAGCTCTGACTTGGGGGCCTTCGGCATGATGAGCCAGAGGACGAGGTAGGCCAGGATCCCGGGGAACGCGACCGACACGAAGGAAACCACCACGTACAGGATGCGGACGACGGTCGGATCCCAGCCGAGCCACTCCGCGATCCCGCCGCAGACACCCGCGATCATCTTGTGCTTGCGCGAGCGCCGGAGCGGCACGGGACCCCTACCCGGTTCGATGCTCTCCGTCATCCCCCGTCGTGACCAGATGCGCTCGTCGCTCCGCGGACAGCTGCGGGTACCGCCGCTCCAGGAGCGCCGCGAGCCGGCCCAGGACGGTCTGGAGCTCGTCCCGCTCGGCACGGAGCCGCTCCACCTCCGCTTCCAGCTGCAGCAGCTGGCGCTCGGCCCCCGGGTCCGCGATCAGGCCGGGCAGGCGGTGCGCCTCGGTCGGCGGCACCCGCCGGGTCGACAGCACCACACCCAGCACACCCGCGAGGAAGAGCCCGACCGCCAGCCCGAAGAGCCAGACCCCCGGATCGTAGAGCATGTCGGTCAGTGTACGGATTCTCGGCGAGAGGTCAAAGGACTGCGGGAGGCTTGACCCGACGACGGCCTGGGCGCAGGATCGGGCCCAGCCGCGAACCCTTCGAGGAGGACCGAGTGATGCGCCGGCTCACTGCTGCGTTGGTTGCGCTCGCCGCCGTCGCGCTCCTGGCCCCGGTGGTCGGGGAAGCCCAGGACGGCATGGTGAAGATCGGCGTGCTGGACGACATGTCCGGCCCCTACGCGGACAATACCGGCCCCGGCGACCTCCTGGCCGTACGGATGGCGGTGGCGGATTTCGGCGGCTCCGTGCTCGGCAAGCCGATCGAGGTGATCTCGGCCGACATGCAGAACAAGGTGGACGTCGGCGTCGGGATCGCGCGGCGGTGGTACGAGCAGGACCAGGTGGACCTGATCATCGGGATCCCGCACTCGGCGATCGCCCTGGGCGTGGTGAAGCTGGCCGAGCAGACGAACCGGCTGGTGATGCCCACCGGAGCCGCGACTGCCGAGCTGACCGGCAAGGCGTGCTCCCCCAACAGCGTGCACTGGGTCTACGACACCTACGGCCAGAGCAAGACCCTCGCCAGCGCGATCGTGAAGCAGGGCGGCGATACCTGGTTCTTCATCACGGTGGACTATGCCTTCGGCCACGCGCTCGAGCAGAACGCGACCGAGTTCGTCAAGGCGGCGGGCGGCAAGGTGCTCGGCTCGGCCCGGCACCCGCTGAACAACGCGGACTTCTCCTCCTACCTGCTGCAGGCGCAGAGCTCGAAGGCCAAGGTGGTGGTGATGGCGAACGGGGGCGCCGACATCACCAACGCGATCAAGCAGGCCAACGAGTTCGGTCTCGAGCGGGGCGGGCAGCGGGTGGCCGCGCTCCTCATCCAGTACCCGGAGGTGCGCGCCATCGGCCTGCGGACCGCGCAGGGCCTGCTGATGGCGGCCTCGTTCTACTGGGACATGACGCCGGAGGCGCGCGCCTTCAGCGATCGCTTCACCGCCGCCAAGGGGATGCCGCCCACCATGATCCAGGCCGGGACCTACGGGGCGACCCTGCACTACCTGCGGGCGGTGAAAGCGGCCGGAACCGACGAGGCCAAGGCGGTGATGGCGAAGATGAAGGAGACGCCGATCAACGACTTCATGACGAAGAACGGCCGCATCCGCGAGGACGGCCGGGTGATCCGCGACATGTACCTCATGCAGGTGAAGACGCCCGACGAGTCGAAGGGCGAGTGGGACCTCGCCAAGATCGTGGGCACGATTCCCGGCGAGCAGGCCTTCCGGCCGCTCGCGGAGGGTGGCTGCCCGCTGGTCCGGAAGTAGGGCGGTGGACTCCATGCGCTTCGACGGCAAGGTGGTGCTGATCTCGGGCGCCGGATCGGGGATCGGGCGGGCCACCGCGCTCGGCTTCGGGGAGCGGGGCGCCCGCGTGGCCGTCGCCGACATCGACGGCGGCAAGGCGGAGGCGGTCGCCACCGAGATCGTGAAGGCGGGCGGGGCCGCGACCGCGATCGTCGCGGACGCGGGGAGCCCGGCGGGCATCGAGGCGATGATCGGCGGCGCCGTGAAGACCTACGGCGGGCTCGACATCCTCCACAACAACGCCTTCGGCCAGCCCGCGCTGCCCGCGGGCCGGAGCCGGCTCGCGTTCATCGGCGATATCGACGAGGCGGTGTGGACGCACACCATCGAGCTCGGCCTCACCGGGGTCTTCCGGGCGATGAAGCGGGCCATCCCGGAGCTGCTCGCGCGGGGCGGCGGGGTCATCGTCAATACCGCGTCCATCTCCGGCCTCTTCGCCGACTTCGCCATCGG
>CAMLFJ010000193.1 GCA_946479205.1 uncultured bacterium
TCGTTGCTCGTCACCGGCAGCGTCCGCGTCGGCGCCCAGTCCCCCATGTCGAAGCTGTGCGACACGATCCTCGACCCCGGCCGGAGCTCGCGCAGCAGCTTCGGCCGTAGGCGGCGGTTGAGGTCGGGCGACAGGTAGAGCGTCACGACCGTGGCCGGCGTCAGGTCGGCCTCGAAGAGATCCTGCTGGCGGAAGGTCAGCTTGTCGGCCAGCCCGAGCCGTCGCGCCCGCTCGGTGCTCTGCGCGACCAGGGCGGGGTCGATCTCGAGGCCCACGCCGCGGGCCCCACGGTCCCGCGCCGCCGCGATCAGGATGCGCCCGTCTCCCGAGCCCAGGTCATAGACGACGTCGCTTGCAGTTACATCGGCCAGCCTCAGCATCTCGTTGACCACCACCAGCGGCGTGCGGACGTCCGGGACGTCCTGGCCGGGCACCCGCACGCAGGCGGCCGCCGCCAGCAAGACCATCATCGCGAACACCATCGATCGCCTCACGGGAGGGGATTGTACTCCACTTGCCAGATAGCTCGTCTTGTGTTTAGTATTCCCTGTGGACAGACGACAACGCTTGGCGATCCTGTCGGAGGCGGCCTCCGATGACAAGGAGACTGGACTGCCCGGTCGCCCACGTCTGAACGAGGGCCCGGTTGGAATCCGGCCGGTACGGCTCCCCGGGGGCGGCACGACGACCCTGATGCGCGTGATGCAGACCAATGCCTGTTCGCTGTCCTGCGGCTACTGCCCGACCTTCTGCGGCGGCCGCGTGAAGCGGACGGCCCTGTCGCCCGAGGAGGTCGCTCGCACCTTCATGGAGTCGCATCGCGCGGGCGTGGCGCAGGGCCTGTTCCTGACCTCGGGCGTGCCGGGTCGAGCGCCGAGGGCGGTGGACCGCATGCTGGCCGCGATCGAGATCCTCCGGAAGCGCGAGGGCTTCGCCGGCTACGTTCACATCAAGCTGCTCCCCGGCGCCCAGCAGGAGCAGGTGGTGCAGGCCACCCGGCTGGCCACCCGGGTGTCGGTGAACCTGGAAGGGCCGAACGACGCGGTCGTCCGCGGCCTGGCCCGGGAGAAGGACTACTCGGGTGATCTCCTGCCGAACCTGATGCTGGCCGGCCGTCTCTCGCGCGAGGCGCGGCTCGAGGGCCGGACGGGCATCGCGGCCGCCGGCACCACGACTCAGTTCGTGGTGGGTGCCCAGGGCGAGAAGGACCAGGAGATCCTCGGCGTGGTGGGCGGGCTCGAGCGGCGTGGTCTTCTCCATCACGCCCACTTCAGCGCCTTCCAGCCGGTGGCCGGGACGCCGATGGAAGGGCTCCCGCCGACTCCCGCCGCGCGTGAATGGCGGCTCTACCAGGCCGAGCACCTGCTCCGGCAGTACGGCTTCCGGGTGGAGGAGCTCGTGTTCGGGGGGGACGGGAACCTGACGCTCGAGCACGATCCAAAGACGGCCTGGGCCATGGCGCACGTCGACCGGTTCCCGGTGTCCCTGGAGCGCACGCCCTACGAGCTCCTGCTGCGTGTGCCCGGGATCGGTCCCACCGCGGCGCGGCGCCTGGTTACCGAGCGCCGGCGCACGCTGCCGCGCGACGCCCAGGATCTTCGCCGCCTCGGCGTGGACGCGGCGCGCGCGGGCTTCTTCCTCACGCTGCGCGGACGCCGTCTGCGGGCCGCGCTGCCGGCCGAGCAGCTCCGCCTGTTCCCGCACGGCGAGCACCTGACGCAGGGACCCTGGAAGACCGCCGTGCCGCCCTGCGCCTACCGCTGACGCGCCAGCCGGGCAGGTAAGAGCAAGAACTAGCGCGCGGCCCGAGACGGCATGATGCGATCCTGTTGCCGTGACGTCTCGGGTGTCTGGACGGATGCCGAAAGCCAAGGCGGATGCCGCCGCCGCCCTCCGCGACGTTGCGCCGCGGGACTTCGTCCGCGCGCGGAACGCGCTCGCGGCCCGGCTCGCCAAGGACGGTAAGGCGAACACGGCCCGACAGATCGGCCGACTGCGTCGCCCGAGCCCGGTGGTCTGGGCGCTCAACCGGACGGCCCCGGCGCGGCCGGATGAGTACGGCGCGCTGATCCAGGCGGTGGACCGGCTGCGGCGCGCGCAGCTGGGGCAGGGCGACCTTCGCGCGGCCACGGCGAGCTACCGGGCTGCGTTCGAGCCGCTCGCTCGGAGCACCGTTCGTGCCCTGCGCGACGCCGGGTCCGCGGTATCGCCCGCGCTCGAGCGCCGCCTTCGAAGCACCCTGCTGGCGGCGGTGACCGATCGACGCCTGCGGTCGGACCTCGCGGCGGGCCGCCTGGTCGACGAGCATGCGGAACCGGGCTTCGAGATCCTGTCCCGAGGCCCTGTCCCCGCCGAGTTCCTCCGAGCTCGCCCCGAATCGGCGAAGTCGCCCGGTCCGGCGCGAGAACCCAAGACGCCCAAGGCGGCACCACCGCTGCGTAGGCGGACCGGAAGCGCCGAGGTGGAAGCGCGCCGCGCCGCTCAGCAGGCTCAGCGAGAGCGTCGAGCGCTGGAGCGGCTTGCTCGTGAGAGGGAGCGAATGGCCCTGGCCGCCGAGAAGGACGTGATGGCCGCGCGGCAGAGACTTCAGGAGCTGGAACAGAAGGGCAGGACGCTGCGCGCCGCTGCCGACCATGCGAAGGAGGCGTTCGAAAAGACGGGCGAACGGGCGCGGGCCGATACGACCCGCGCCCGTTCGCTTGGCCTACGCGTGGCGCCGTGACGCCAGCCGGAACAAGACCAGCAGGATGATGGACCCGACCACGGCCATCACGAATCCCACCGGATCGCCCGCGCCGTACCAGCCGAGGCCACGGCCAATGAAGCCCCCCAGCATCGCGCCGATGATGCCGATCAGGATGGTGACGAAAAACCCGCCGGGGTCGCGGCCGGGCGTCAAGAACTTCGCAACCACACCCACGACCAGACCGAAGAAGATCCATCCAAGCACACCCATGGTAAATGTCCTCCTAGAGCCGGTCGACGCAAGCGGCGTGCCGACTTAGAATCCACGGCCACGCTCCGGATCGCCAGAGCATCGCCCGCCCACCATCTCGGCGTAGGAGACCTGCCACACCCAAATACGCGGTAACTAGTTCCGACCGCCTCGAGGAACAGCTGCTCACGACGCCCGCGACGGGCGCGCGGGGAGAACCCACCGGGCGTACAATAGCGGCCGATGACCTCCAAGGTCGAAGTGCCCCAGGCCCCGGCCGACCGGGCGCGGGCGGTCCTGATCTACGACGGCACCTGCGGGCTGTGTCGCGGCGGAGTCTCGTGGCTCTCACGGCGCGCGGTGAGCGGGCATTTCGAGTTCCTGCCCTGCCAGGCGGCCGAGCGGCGTGCCCGCTACCCGTGGATGGGCGAGGGAACCTGTCTTCAGGCGATGCAGCTCATCCTGCCGGACGGGCGCGTGCTCTCGGGCGACGCCGCGATCCCGGAGATCCTGCGCCGACTGCGGGGCTGGCGCTGGCTGGCCCAGGCCTTCCGGTTGCCCGGCATGGAGCTGCTCGCGCCGCGTCTCTACGCGTGGGTCGCTCGGCACCGCTACCAGATCTCCTGCATGCTGGGCCGCTCTCCGCGTGGGTGACCCCCGCGGGCGCGTCGCGCTCGTCACGGGGGCATCATCGGGCATCGGGGCGGCGACCGCGCGGGTCCTTGCGGGGGCCGGGCTGCGGGTGGCGCTGTGCGCGCGCCGCAAGGATCGCCTCGAGGATCTCGCGGCCGAGCTGACCGCGCGCGGAAGCGTGGTCAGCGCGCACGCGGTGGACGTGACGGACGCCCTCGCGGTGCGGGCGATGGTGGACGAGGTGATCGCGCGCTGGGGCCGGCTCGACGTCCTGGTCAACAACGCGGGGCGCGGCTTCTCGGCGACGGTCGAGCAGACGACCGCCGAGGAGCTGCGCGCGCTGATGGAGCTCAACGTGGTCGCGGCGCTCGGGGCCACACAGGCCGTGCTGCCCATCATGCGGCGGCAGGGGAGCGGCCACATCATCAACATCTCGTCCGTCGTGGGGCGCCGGTCGGTGCCCTATCGCGCCGCCTACAGCGCCACCAAGTTCGCGCTGGGCGCCCTCAGCGAGGCGCTGCGGGTGGAGCTGACCGGGACGGGGATCCGGGTGACGCTCGTGTACCCGATCCGCACCGCCCAGACCGAGTTCTCGCAGGCCGAGGTGCAGAAGGTGCCGTCGCGCCCGATGGGCCCGGTGCAGTCGGCGGAGCGCGTGGCGCGGTCGATCCTCCGGTGCGTCCGCCGGCCGCGACCGGAGGTCTATCCCTACTGGCCGGTGCGCATCCTGGCGGTGATGAGCGTCATCGCGCCGGGGCTCGTGGACCGGGGCATGCGCCGCGTGCTTCAGCGGTAGCGGCCGGACGCGTCAGCGCGTCTCCAGGTGGCGGATGGTCGCGTAGAGCATCACGTCGTACACGATCTTGAGCCCGCCCCCGAGGAAGAAGGGCGCGGCGAGCGATCCGCTCGCGATCACCCAGCCGGCGAGCGTGGGGCTGATCGACTGCGCGAGCGTGCGGCTCACGTTGGTGAGGCTGGCCGCGCCCTCGCGCTCGTGATCCTGCACCACCAGCATGAGAAAGCTCTGCCGCGTGGGGACGTCCATCTGGGAGAGCAGGTGCCGGGCCAGCAGCAGGGTCACCGCCAGCCCGGCGGACGGCGCCAGCGCGACGCCGATCAGCAGCACGTTCGAGATGAGGTGGGAGAAGACCATGGTGTTGACGAGGCCCAGGCGGGGGGCCAGGCGCGCGGCGAGGAGCAGGGAGAGCCCCGAGAGGATCTGCGCGCCGAAGAAGGTCCAGCCCAGCGCGGCCAGGTCCATCTCGAAGCGCGTGTAGAGCCAGTAGGCGATCAGGCTCTGGAGCACGAAGCCGCCCGCGAGCGAGTCCAGCGCGAACAGCGCGGCCAGCCGGTGGATGAGCGGGCGCGACGGCATCGGCGCCGCGTGGCGGGCGGCGGCCGGCCGGACGGGCTCGGGCCGCATCAGCGCGTACGCGCCCATCTGCACGAGCCCGCCCACGAGGAAGACCGTGAACAGCAGGCGGGGCGAGGGGCCCGCGTAGCCGACCGCCGCCGCGCCGAGCGCGGAGGCGGCGTAGCCCGCGAGGTTGTAGAGGCTCAACGCGGTGGTCAGCCGCTCCCGCGGGGTGGCGCGCGTCACCGCGACCTGCTCGAGCGTCAGGAACGGACCGGTCTCGCCCGTGCCGACCGCCAGGTTGCCCACCATCGCGGCGGCCACGATCAGCCAGGGTTGCTCGGTCGCCAGGAAGACCAGGGCCGAGACGACGATGAGGCCGGCCTGGGCGACCAGCGCCGCGCGAGCTCCGTAGCGCTCGGCCGGGCGGCGGATCGCGAAGGTCATGGCCGCGCTGGCGAGGAGCGTGAGGGTCACCGCCACCCCGATCTGTCGCGCGTCGAGGCCGCGCTCGGCCAGGTAGACCGGGAAGAGCACGCCGAGGAAGCCGTAGCAGAACGTGCGCGTCGCCTTGGCGGCGAAGACGAGGCGCCCGTCGCGGTTCACGCGCGATCGATGAGCGAGGGACACGCGATGCGGTCGACCCGCGCCCTGCGCCGCGTCACCCACTTCATCGCCCGGCTCCCGCGGCCGCGCACTCGTCGAGCAGCCGGTCGAGATGGCGCCGGATCGCGGCGCGGGCAAGCGGCAGGTTTTCGCTCACCGCGGGCACGTCGTCCCAGCGTTCTACCGGTACCGCGGCCGGCATCGCCTCGCCGAGCTCGCAACCGAACGTGACGACGCGCTCGGCCCGCGCGGTCTCGGCCGCGGTGACCCGCCGCGGCCGCTGCTGGCCGAGCTCGACCCCTTCCGCGCGCAGCGCGGCCACCACGCCGGGCGCCATCTCGGGATCCGGCTCGGTGCCGGCCGCGTCGGCGGTGATGGCGAGGCCGCGCTCGGCGGCCAGGCGTCCGAAATCGGCGGCGGCGAGGACGCTCTTGGCCGCGCCGTGGAGGCAGACGAAAAGAATAGACCGGGTGGTGTTCATAGGGCTCCTCGTATCCAGAAGACGATCAGGCCGGTGACGCCCGCCGCCGCGATCAGGATCGGCTCGGGCACCTTCAGGCGCCAGAGCAGGCCGAACGCGGCCAGCCCGATCAGGGCGGTGGGCAGGTCGAAGATGGCGCGCCGCCCGAGGACGACGCAGGCGCCCGCGATGGCGCCCGCCGCCGCGGCGGTCACGCCGTTGACGAAGGCCTTCACCTGCGGGTTCTCGCCGAAGCGGTCGAACCAGCGGTAGGGCACGACGACGAAGAGGTAGGTGGGCACGAACACGCCGACCGCGGCCGCGGTGCCGCCCGCCACCCCCGCGACGAGATAGCCGATGAAAGCGACGGTGATCACCACTGGCCCCGGCGTCAGCATCGCGACCGCGACGGCGTCCAGGAACTGCTGGTCGGTGAGCCAGCGGTACTCCTGCACGACGCCGCCGTAGAGGAACGGCACGATGGCGAGCCCGCTGCCGAAGACGAAGGCGCCCGCCTTCGTGAAGAACCAGAGGATCTGGACCAGCACGCCGGGCGTCGCGACCGCGCCCAGGCCGGTGATCAGCACCAGGGGCCAGGCCACCGCGGGCAGGTTCGTGCTCGAGCCGGTCCAGGCCAGCAGGCGAGATCGGAAGAGCGTCGTGTAGGGAAAGAGTG
>CAMLFJ010000194.1 GCA_946479205.1 uncultured bacterium
CCCGCTCACCCTGGTCCTGCTGGACGTCTACCCGCTTCGCCGGCACGGGCTCGGGTGGTGGCTCCTCGCGCGCGAGAAGCTGCCCTACGCGGTGCTCGCGGTCGCCGGCGGCGTGGTGGCGTTCGTGGCGCGGCAGGACAGCGGCAGCATCACGGCCTACGCCCAGTACGGGGTGGGCGCCCGCCTGGCCCTGGCCGCGCACACCATCTGGTTCTCCTGGTGGAAGTCGATCTGGCCGGCCGGCCTGTCGCCCATGTACGAGCTGCCCCAGCGCGTCGATCTCGGCCAGGCGCGATTCCTCGGAGCATTGCTGGCCGTGGCCACGCTGACCGCCGCGCTCGTGCTCCTTCGGCGGTGGTGGCCCGCCGGGCTCGCCGCGTGGGTCCAGTCCGTCATCGTGCTGGTACCGATCAGCGGCGTGGTCCACTCGGGGAACCAGCTCGCCGCCGACCGTTATAGCTATCTCGCGGGCCTGGGTTTTGCCGTCGTGGCCGGCTCCGGGCTCCTCTGGATCCTGCATCACGCGGCCGACCGGCCGGCGCGGCGCTGGATGCGCCCCCTCGCGTGGGCGGCCGCCGCCCTGGTCGTGCTGGGACTCGGAGCGACCGCGCGCATGCAGACCGCGATCTGGCAGGATTCGGAGACGCTCTGGCGGCGGGCGGTGGAAGTAGATCCGACCTGCTCCCTCTGCGAGAGCAATCTCGGCCGGGTGGTGGCGCGGCCGGGCCGGTTCCCCGAGGCGGAGACGCACGTGCGACGCGCGATCGCGCTTCGGTCCGATCGGCCGGGACCGCACGAGAACATGGGCACGATCATGCTCGCGCAGAACCGCTACCCCGAGGCGGAGGAGCACTTCCGGCGCGCGGCGACGCTCCACCCGGACCGCGCGGCGTCCCGTAACGCGCTGGGCGTGGCACTGGCCAGCCAGGGTCGCGACCGCGAGGCCGAGGCGGAGTTCCGTGAAGCGGCCCGGCTGTCGCCCCGCCTCGTGGATGCCCCCGCCAACCTGGGCGTCCTCTACTCGAGGCAGGGCCGTTTCGAGGAGGCGATCGCCCAGCTCCGCCGGGCCCTGGCGCTGGACGGCGGACGAGCCGGGACCAGGACCGAGCTCGGCCGGGCGCTGAGGGGTCGCGCCATCGAGCTGGTGCGCGAGAATCGGCTCCCCGAGGCCCAGCGGCTCTGGCAGGAAGGCTCGCCCCTGGCGGGTGACGATCCCGATCTCTTCCGCCGCCTGGGCCAGGCGCTCGTGGAGCAGGGCAACGGCGCCGATGCCATCCCGATCCTCGAGCGGGCGGTCACGCTGGCTCCCCGGCGTGGAGCGGAGCGGTTCTGGCTGGTGCGCGCCTATCGGCTCGCCGGACGGATGCCCGAGGCCGACCGCGAGACGGCGACCCTGCGCGCGCTGGACCCAGCATACGCCGCCGAGCTCGGCCGGTGACCCGTCTCGAACGGGCACTCCCGCTCGTCGTCGGTGTCCTCGCGTTCGTCGCGTTCCTCCCCGCCCTCGACGGCGGATTCGTGGACTGGGATGACGACCGGAACTTCCTGTGGAACTCGGGTTACCGCGGCCTCGGCCTGCGAGAGCTGCAGTGGATGTTCACCGCGACCTGGATGGGTCACTACATCCCGCTCACCTGGCTCAGCCTCGGGCTCAACTACGCGGTCGGCGGCATGGAGCCGTGGGGCTACCACCTGGGCAATCTCGTCATCCACGCCGCGAACACGGCACTCTTCTTCTTCCTCGCGCGCCGACTCCTCGCGGTCGCGCTCGAACACGCGCAATCGGAGAGCGGAGACGACCGGACGTCTCGGCAAGGCGGGTTGTCCGTCAGCCTGGGCGCCGCCGCCGCCGCCCTCCTGTGGGGCCTCCACCCCCTTCGGGTGGAGTCGGTGGCCTGGGTCACCGAGCGGCGCGACGTGCTGTGCGGCTTCTTCTATCTCCTGGCCGTGCTCGCCTACCTTCGAGGGGTCACGCAGGAGCGCACGCTCTCCGGCCGCTGGCTCGTCGTCTCCCTCGCCGCGTTCACCTCGGCGCTCGGCTCGAAGGCCATGGCCATGACGCTGCCGGCCACCTTGCTCGTGCTCGACATCTATCCGCTCCGCCGCCTTCACCTTGGCTGGCCGGCCTTGGTCCGGGAGAAGCTGGGCCACTTCGCGCTCGGAGCGGCCGGGGCCGCGGTCGCGAGCTGGGCGGTCACCCGTGGCGCGGGCTGGACGAGCTATGCCGTGCAGGGGCTCGAGGCCCGGCTGGCCATGACCGGCTACAGCTTCTGGTTCTATCCGTGGAAGCTCGTCTGGCCGGAGAATCTCTCTCCGCTCTACGAGCTCCCCGCCCGTATCCGCCTCCTCGACCCTGCCTTCCTGTATCCGGCCCTCGGCGTGGTCGTGGTCACCGTCATCCTCGTTCTCGGGCGCCGCCGGCTTGCGGGGGCCCTGGCCGCCTGGCTCCAGTCCATCATCGTGCTGGCGCCGGTGAGTGGCATCGCCCACGCCGGCCATCAGCTCGCGCACGACCGCTACAGCTATCTCTCCAGTCTCGGGTTCGCCGTCCTCGCGGGAGCGGGAGTGACCTGGCTCGGCCGGCAGCGGGCGCGCGGGCGAGTGAGTCGATGGGTCTTTGCGTCGACGTTGCTGGCGGTCCTGCTCGCCCTGGCCGGACTCGGAGCGGGCACCTGGGTGCACGCCCGGATCTGGCACGACTCCGAGAGCCTGTGGCGCGCGGCGGTCGCGGCCGACCCGGCGTGCGCGTTGTGCCGCAGCAAGCTGGGCACGGTTCTGCTGTCGGCCGGCCTTCCCCGGGAGGCGGAAGCCGAGCTCACGCGGGCCATCGCGCTGCGGCCGGAGCGGGCCACTGCGCACAATAGCCTGGGCTCGCTCCTCGTGCAGCAGGGCCGCCTCGACGAGGCCGAAGCCGAATTTCGTGAGGCGATCCGCCTGACTCCGCACTACAGCGAGGCCACCGCCAACCTGGGCGCGCTCCACGCCCGGCAACGGAGATACCCCGAAGCCATCGTCGAGCTGCGGCGCGCGATCGCTCTATCCGCGCCGCTCGACAGCACGCAGGGCAACCTCGCCTTCGCCCTCGACAGCCTGGGGATCGACCTCGCGCGCGAGGGCAAACCGGCCGAAGCAGCCGCGCTGTTCAGGGAGGCCACGCAGCTCCGGCCGGTGGAGGCGGCCTTCTGGCGGAACCTCGGTCAGGCCCTGGTGGCAGACGGCAAGATCGCCGAGGCCGTTCCGCCACTCGAGCGCGCGGTGGCGCTCCACCCCACCGGCGCGGCTGAGCGTTTCTGGCTGGCGCGGGCCTACCTCCTCGCGGACAAGCCGCTCGACGCCCAGGCGCAGATCGGAGTGCTCAGGTCGCTGGACCCGGCCGCGGCGGCGGGGCTGTCCGCCGCGACAGCCTCACCGGCAACACCCCCCGCTCCATCCTCGGGCACACGATGACCACCCGGAAAGCGCGGGCGGTGGTGGATACTTGTCGAGGTGAGGTCATGACTCCGACCCGTCGCATCGTGCAGATCAGCGTGTCGCCCGGCGACATGCCCGGGCGGTCCGGGCCTTCGGCGGGGGTCGGGGCCCGATGAGGACGGCCGACGCCGTCGTCATCGGCGGAGGGGTGACGGGCGTCTCGATCGCGTTCCATCTCGCGGGCGCGGGCCTGCGGCGCGTGCTCGTCCTCGAGCGGAAGTTCCTGGGCTCGGGCGGTACCGGCCGGTCGGTCGGCATCATCCGGCAGCTCTACCCCACGCGCGAGACGAGCGAGATGGTGCTCCGGTCGCTCGCGGTCTTCGAGCGCTTCGGCGAGGCGGTGGGCGGTGACGCGGGCTTCGTCCGCACCGGCGCGCTGATCGGGGTCTCTCCCGCGATGCGGCCGACGCTCGAGCGGACGCTGGCCCTCCAGCAGGGCATCGGCATCCAGGCCGAGATCGTGGACCCCTCCGACCTCGCCCGCATCGAGCCCCGCATCGACGCCTCGGGGCTCGGCGCGGTGCTGTGGGAGCCGGGCTCCGGCTACGGAGATCCCAGCGCGGTGACCGCGGGCTTCGCCGGCGCGGCCCGACGCCGCGGTGCGGTGATCGAGCAGGGCGTCGAGGTGGTGGCGATTCGCCGCGCGGCCGACCGGGTCGTCGGGGTGGACACCGCGACGGGCGAGCGGATCGACGCCCCGGTGGTGATCAACGCGGCGGGCCTCTGGTCGCCACCCGTCGCCCGTCTCGCCGGCGTCGAGCTGCCGATCGTGATCGGGCGGCATCCGGTCTTCACGGTGGCGCGGGACGCGGCGTTCGGCCCCGCGCACACCGTGTACCTCGACCTGGCGGGGGGCAGCTACGTGCGGCCCGAGACCGGCAACCTCACCCTGACCGGATCGCTCACCGACGACGAGACCCAGCACCCGATGGACCCGGAGCTCCTCGGCAGCGAGGCCGGCTTCGACGAGGCCGCGGACGTCCTGGCCCGCACCGCCCGGGCCATCCCGGCGCTGGCCGATGCGCGGTTCGCCCGCGGCTACGCGGGGGCCTTCGACATCACACCCGACTGGATGCCGATTCTCGACGAGTCCCCGGTGCGCGGCTTCTGGATCGCGGCGGGGATGTCGGGGCACGGATTCAAGCTCTCCCCGGCGGTTGGGGAGATGATGGCCGCCCTCGTCATGGGGATCGAGTCTCCGGTGAGTCCCACCCCGTTCCGGCTCGACCGGTTCCACGCCCGCACGTCGTCGGGCGAGGCCGCGACCTTCGTCTCCTCGTACCTGGCTAGACCGTCCAGTGATACAGCTGAACGTGGAACGGGAAGAGCAGTCGAGGGATCCTCAGCCAAGGACACGCGAACACCGGCGGAATAGGGGTCAGCAGCGGGGCTTTGAAGCGCACGCGCCGAAGCGTCGCCCGCGAGCCAAGTTGCGCCGCCGCGACATCGAGAAGGGCCCGTTCCCTCCAGAAGAAGATATCCATCCCCGGCATGACCTTTCGCACCAGATTCCACGTCGCACGCTGAGCGTGCCAGATCGGCCACCACGGGGACAGCTCGAAGATGAAGAGACCGCCGCCCGGCTTCAGGACGCGGCGAAACTCGGAGAACCCGCTCTCGACGCGCCGCCGGTTCTCGAGAAGATTCTGGCCCCCGAAGTGGTGGATCGCATAGAGACACACGATCGCGTCAACCGAGCCGTCCGCCAACGGCAGCTCGCCGCCCGACGCGTAGACCGGGAGGTCAACCTCGGCGTTGGCACGCAGCGATTCGTAGGACATGTCGACGCCGATCAGGAACCACGGCTTCGGGCGCCGATACGGCAACGCGGGACCGCATCCCACGTCGACCACCACCGCCCCTCCCGGAATCAGCGACTCGATCGCGGTGGCTTGCTCGGCGTAACAGCACCGTCTCACCCCGGGCTCAGCCGAGCCGTGCTCCATCACCGCGTGCTTGTCGTCGAAGAACGATCGGTTGCGTTGCCCGCGCATGATCGGGACCCCGCCCGTGATCGAGCCGGTGAACTCGCACCCGCTCCGGACACAGTGGATCTCGTCCTCCCGCACGGTCACGCGGGCGTGGCACCAAGGACACGCGAGGCGGCCCTCCACGCCGCGCGCCAGCTCCGCGGCGTCACGGACCATGACACTTGCCATTCCTGCCTCCCGGAAGGTAGTGGCCGATCCGCGTCACGGCCGGATCGGATTGACGATGAGCTTCCCGTCCTGCACACCCATGATGTAGGCCTTGCGATCTGGAAAGGATCGCATGAGCTGAGCGTCGCGCTCGAATCCCAGATGACGCACGAAGAGCACCGGGTCGAGCAGGCCCGGCGTCGGATTGCGATGAAAGTAGACCCACGCTCCCGGCGGGACGACCAGGGCGGGCAAACTGTGGACGAAGACAACCGCCCGATCCAGGCCTCGCCTCTCGACGAGCTCGTACGGCGCACGGGTGATCTGCGACATCTCACGCAAGGAAGCGGCGTGGATGGGCAAGAACGCGAGCAGCATGCAGCACACGCTCGCGACGGGCACCGCCATCACGAAGCGGGCCCACCCCTCTCCGCCCGACCACGTTCGCGCCCGCTTCACCAGCGCCTCCAAGCCGCTCGCCGAGAGGATGACCACGAACACGGCGATTTCCGCGTAGTGGGTGGGGCCGAGAGCATACACGTTTGTCATCCCAATCAGCGCATAGGCCAGCGGCACCGCACAGGTACTCACGAACAGCACATTGCCCGGGCCGCTCCGGCGGAAGAAGGGCAGGAACACCAGGGAGAGAGGCCAGCCGAACTCCCAGAAGTTCAACCGAAGAATGGTATGGCCGATCTCATAGATGGTGGGCAACGGCCACGGGGCCGGGAGCCGCCCGGCCAGGAGGGCGTCGCCGTTGAACTGCACGGAACGCTGATAGCCGGTCTGGAACGGATCCCCGGTCAGCGCGTAATTGTACCCGCAGAACAGGGCGAGGCTCGCGAGGCCAATCGCGGCGAACACCATTCCGCCCGCCCATGCGCGGGGGCGTCCACTCTTCCACACGCACGCCGCCAACCAAAGCAGCCACGGAATCGAGAAGGCGGCTGGCCCCAACGGGCGCGTCACCCCGGCCCAAACCAGGCCGATCCCGGCCACGACCCACCAACGCATGGAATCCGGGGCACCACCAACCCGGATGGCCCCATAC
>CAMLFJ010000195.1 GCA_946479205.1 uncultured bacterium
CTTCCGGCGCGACCCGCTCGTGATCCTCGACGGGGCCCACAACCCGGCGGGCGCCCGGGCCCTCGCGGCGTCGCTGCGCGCGTATTTCCCGGGGCGGCTCGTCACCTTCGTGATCGGCGTCCTCGCCGACAAGGACGCGGGCGGCATCCTGGCCGCCCTCCGGCCGCTGGCCGCCCGGGTGGTCCTCACCGCCTCCACCAATCCGCGGGCCGCGCCGCCGGACGCGCTGCGGGCCCTGCTGCCGCCGGGTGTGCGCGTCGACACCGCGCCGTCGCCGCGCGACGCGCTCGCCATGGCCACCGCCGCCGATCCGCACGGGGTCGTGTGCGTGGCCGGCTCGCTCTCGCTGATCGGCGACGTCCTGGTCGCCGCCGGCGACGGGCAGGATGTCCTTTTCACGGCCGGAGCCCGCTGCTAGCATGGGGCCTCATGTCGGCTCTCCGATGCCCCGTCCGCTCGATGCCCGGCCCTAGCGGGCTCACGCGCGGCGCCCCCCCACTCCTGCTCGCGCTCTTCCTCTCGGCCACCGTCTCCCTGGCGCTCTTCACCGGCCCCGCCTGGGCGCAGCCGGGCGGCGTCACGGTCCGCGCGGGCGGCGCGGAAGCCACCGTGATCGCCGATCAGCTCCAGCAGGTGGGCGGCGCCACCGACCTGCTCATCGCGACCGGCAACGTGGAGATCATCCGGGGCGCGACCCGCCTGCTCGCCGACCGCGTGGAGCTGAATCGTGACACCGGCCAGGCGGTGGCCCAGGGCAAGGTGGTCTTCTACGACGGGCCGGACCGCCTGGTGGGCGAGCGCATCGACTACAACCTCAAGACCGGCACCGGGGTGGTCTACAAGGGCTCCGCGGTCTCGGCGCCCTTCTATCACCTCTCGGCCGAGCGGATGGACCGCGTCGGCGACAGCGTCTACGAGATGCGGCGCGGCGTGTTCACCACCTGCGAGGGCGACGATCCGCCCTGGTCCTTCCGCTTCGGCTCGGGCACCGCCGACCTCGACGACATCGTCTACGGGAGCGACGCCTCGTTCTGGGTGAAGGGCATCCCGGTGCTGCCGTGGTTTCCGTTCTTCGCGGCGGCCCTCCGGCGCGAGCGCCAGACGGGCTTCCTCTTCCCGGAATTCGGCCAGTCCTCGCGCAAGGGCTTCTTCTCGAGGGTCCCGTACTTCTGGGCGATCGACGACAGCCAGGACCTCACGGTCAGCCTCGACGGCTACACCCGGCGCGGGGTCGGGATCGAGGCCGACTACCGCTACGTGGTGTCCCGCGAGCAGCGCGGCGAGCTGGCCCTCTTCGGGGTCAACGAGTTCCTGCGCGACGATCCCCGGCTCCAGGAGAATCGCGGCTGGGCGTCGTTCCGCCACGACTGGCAGATCACGCCCCGCCTCTCGTTCAAGGTCAACGCGAACGTGGCCAGCGACGACCTCATCTTCCGCGACTACGGCAACCGGCTGGTGGACCGCGCCAACCAGCGGGCCGAGACGAACGTGTTCGTCACGCAGAACTGGGACGCGTGGAGCCTGGTCGGCAACATGAAGTGGTACCAGGATCTCACCACCGCGCGGCCGATCGAGCTGCAGCGGATGCCCGAGATCAAGCTGGTGGGGATCCGGCAGCCGGTGCCCGGCGTCCCCGGGCTGCTCTACGAGACCACCGCGAGCTTCGTGAACTTCATCCGGGACGTGGGGCCCGACGGGGTCCGGGCCGACTTCCACCCGCGGCTCCTGATGCCGTTGCCGGTGGCGGGCGTCTTCACGGTGACCCCGTTCGCGGGGGGGCGGCTGACCTACTACGACGAGCGGGTGGTGGGCGAGCGGATCGCCCACTCGGGCGGCCTCCTGGTGGAGGAATCGGTGTCCGATCCGCGCGTGCGCCGTCAGGTGGAGTGGGGGGTGGAGGCCGAGAGCCGCATCTCGCGCGTCTACACCAGCGACGGCGGCGGCGGGGTGGCCGCGTACCAGCACGTGATCGAGCCCCGGGTGAAGATCATCCAGATCCGCGGCGTCGACCAGAAGGATTATCCGGAGTACGACCCGGGGGCGAGCACCGCCAACGGCATCGATCCCGGCTACGAGCGGCGGGTCGGCATCGACAAGCTCGGCAAGGCCAACGAGATCACCTACTACCTCACCAACTCGCTGAACGCCAAGACGGTGTCGGGGCCCGACCAGCAGCCGGTGCGCTGGGAGATGGTGCGCTTCACCTTGAGCCAGACGTTCAAGATGGATCCGGTCGCCCAGCCCCTGAAGGACCTCTACGGCGATCTCACGATCAACCCCAACCAAAGGATCGGCTTCCACGCGGATGCCCGGTACAATGTCTACGATCTGGGCCTGCGGGAGGCCAACGCGGACATTCGCCTCACGTATCCGCGCTTCGTGATGGCGGTGGGACCGCGCTTCAACGAGCAGGGCAATAGCCGGTACGCGAAGGCGGAAGCGCTGGTGAAGGTGCTCAGCAACGTGGATGTCCGCGGGTCCACCGCCTGGGACGTCCTGAGGGGGCGTTCCATCGAGAACCGGGTGGGTATCGACTGGCGTTTCAGCTGCTGGTCCGTCATGGCCGAGTACGTGAACCGTCACGGCGACGAGAGCGAGTTCCGCATCTCGGTCAACCTCCTGGGCCTGGGCCAGCTCGGCACCTCGGCGCGCTCGGGCTTCTGATGATTCCCCAGATCGACCTCAAGCGGCAGCACGAGGCCCTGCGCGCCGAGCTGATGGACGCGGCCGCGCGCGTGCTCGACTCCTGCCGGTTCGTCCTGGGGCCCGAGGGGCAGGCGCTCGAGCGCGAGCTGGCCGAGCTCTCCGGGGCGCGTCACGGGGTGGGGACGGGCTCCGGCACCGACGCCCTGCTCCTCGCGCTCAAGGCGGTCGGGGTCCGGCCGGGCGACGAGGTGATCACCTCCGCGTTCTCCTTCGTGGCGTCCGCCACCACCATCGTGATGACGGGCGCCACCCCGGTCTACGTGGACGTCGAGCCCGATACGTTCAACCTGGATCCGGCGCAGGTGGAGCGGGCGATCACGCCGCGGACGCGCGCGATCCTCCCGGTCTACCTCTACGGGCAGGTGGCCGCGATGGACGCCCTCGGTGATCTGGCCCGGGCGCGCGGTCTCGCGATCGTGGCCGACGGGGCGCAGGCGGTGGGCGCCTCCTATGCGGACCGGCCGATGGCCGCGTGGGCCGACGCCACCACGCTGTCGTTCTACCCGACCAAGAACCTGGGCGGCTGCGGCGACGGCGGCATGGTGCTGACCTCGCGCGACGACGTGGCCGAGCGCGTGCGGCTCCTGCGCGACCACGGCGCCCCCCGCCGGTACACGCACGTCGAGCTGGGGGGCTGCAGCCGGCTCGACGAGCTGCAGGCCGCGCTGCTCCGCGTGAAGCTCACGCGCCTGGCCGGGTGGAACGAGCGCCGGCGCGCGATCGCCCGGCACTACCACACCGCGCTCGCCGGGCTGCCCCTCGTCCTGCCGGTGGAGCGGGCGCCCGCGCGGCACATCTACCACCAGTACACGGTGCGATCGGCCAAGCGCGAGGCCCTCGCGGCGGCCCTCGCCGGGCTGGGCGTCGGCACCTCCATCCATTACCCGAGCACGATCCCCGCGCAGCCCCTCTTCTCGCAGCCGAACGCGGACCGCGACTTCCCGGTGTCGACCCAGGCCGCCGCGGAGGTGCTGTGCCTGCCGTGCTTCCCCGAGCTCCTGGATCCGGAGGTGGACCAGGTGGTGGACGCGATCAAGCGGGCGCTCGCCCAGGTGATGTGATTCTGTCCGGAGACTGCCGTCACGTCATCAAGCGCTGAGGTCTCGTGGGCCTCCTGATCGCCGCGCTCGTCTCGCTCCGCCCGCGGCAGTGGGTGAAGAATTTCTTCGTCTTCGCCGGCCTCATCTTCTCGCAGAACCTGTTCACCCCGCTCTTCTGGCCCGCCCTGGCCGCGTTCCTGATCTTCTGCGCGCTCTCCGGGGCCATCTACGTGTTCAACGACGTGGCCGACGTGGAGAAGGACCGGCTGCATCCCGCGAAGCGCAACCGGCCCATCGCGCGGGGCCGCGTGCCGGTTCCCGTCGCGCTGGCGCTGGGCGTGGTGCTGCTGGCGGGCAGCCTCGTCGCCGCCTTCTCCCTCTCGCTGGGCTTCGGGCTCACGGCCGCCGCCTACGCGGCGCTCCTCACCGCCTACTCGGTGTGGCTCAAGCACCTGGTGATCCTCGACGTGCTCACGGTGGCCGCGGGTTTCGTGCTCCGCGCGGTGGCGGGCGCGGAGGCCATCGCGGTCGAGATCTCGGGCTGGCTCGTGATCTGCACGATCCTGGTCGCGCTCTTCCTCGCCCTCGGCAAGCGCCGGCACGAGTACCGGACGCTCAAGGGCGACGCGGCCGCCCATCGGCCCATCCTGGCCGAGTACAGCGAGAGCTTCCTCGACCAGATGGTGGCGGTGGTCACCGCGTCCACCGTGACCGCCTACGCGCTCTACACCATGTCCCCGGAGACGGTGGCCAAGTTCAACACGCGGCTCCTGCCGGTGACGCTGCCCTTCGTGCTCTACGGAGTCTTCCGGTACCTCTACCTGCTCTACCGCCGGGACATGGGCGGCAACCCCTCCGATCTCCTGCTCAACGACCGCGCGCTCCTCATCAATACCGGGCTCTGGATGCTGGCGCTGCTCGTCATCATCTACGGACCGGTCTGGGGTCCCACGTGGCTCGTGCGCTGGGCCCCGTGAGCGACCTGCCCCTGGAGGAGCTCGCGGGCTGGGGGCGCCATCCGGTGGGCCGCGCCCGGGTGGATCGCTCGGGAGAGCTTGCGCTGCCGCCCGGCGGCGAGCCGGTGATCGCGCGCGGTCTGGGCCGGGCCTACGGCGACGCGGCGATGCCGGGGGCACCGGGCGGGCTCGTGCTGGAGTGCGTGCGGGCCGATCGCATCCTGGCCTTCGAGGGCGATTCCGGGCGGCTCATCTGCGAGGCGGGGCTGAGCCTCGCCGAGATCCTGCGCGTGTTCGTCCCGCGCGGCTGGTTCCCGCCGGTCACGCCCGGCACCAAGTTCGTCACGGTCGGCGCCTGCGTGGCCTGCGACGTCCACGGCAAGAACCATCACCGCGACGGCTCCTTCGGCCGCTTCGTCGAGCGTCTCGTCCTGATCACCGCCGACGGCCGGCGCGTGGAATGCGGGCCCGCCCTCGAGCGCGAGCTCTTCCTCGCCACCGTGGGCGGTATGGGGCTCACCGGTCTGATCGTGGAGGTGACGCTCAGGCTCCGCCGGGTGGAGTCGCCGTGGATCGTGCTGGAGACGGTGGGCGTGGAGGGCCTCGAGGCGATGCTGGCCGGGCTCAAGCGCAGCGCGGACGACTGGCCCTACACCGTCGGCTGGATCGATTGCCTGGCCCGCGACCGCGCGGTCGGCCGTGGCGTCCTCATGCGCGGGCGCCACGCCACGCCGATGGAGGCCGCCGGGCGCCGGTGGCCGCGCGCCCTGCCGCTCAGCGTGCCGGTGGACGCGCCGGAGTGGCTGCTGAACCCGCTCTTCATGCGCGGGTTCAACTATCTCTACTACCGGCTGCACGGCGGGACCCTCAGGCGGCGCGTGGTCTCCTACGACCGCTTCTTCTACCCGCTCGACGCGGTGGGGGGGTGGAACCGGCTCTACGGCCGCCGGGGCTTCCTCCAGTACCAGTGCGTGCTGCCGCGCGCGGCGGGCGCCGCGCCGCTGGCCGCGATCCTCGACCGGCTCGGCGCGGCCGGCGCGGCCTCGTTCCTGGCCGTGATCAAGGACTGCGGCCCCGCCTCCGACGCCTATCTCTCCTTCCCGATGGAAGGCACCACCCTCGCGCTCGACATGGCGTACCGCGGCGCGGCCACCGAGACCCTGATCCACGAGCTGAACGCGGTGGTGATCGCCCACGGCGGGCGCGTCTACCTCGCCAAGGACGCGGTGACGCGGGCCGAGGACTTCGCGCGGATGATGCCGCGCCTGGCCGAGTGGCGCGCGGTGCGCGACCGCTGGGATCCGGGCCATCGCTTCCGCTCCGCCCAGTCGGTCCGGCTTCTCGGGGACCGCGCGTGAAGGTGGCGTTCGTCGGCGCGACCCGCGGCATGGGCCGCGCGCTCGCGCGGGCGCTCGCCGAGCGCGGCGACGCGCTCTTCCTGCTCGGGCGCGACGCGGCCGAGATGGCGCGCTCCGCGCGGGACCTGGAGGCGCGCGGCCCGCGCGCGCCGGTCGGCCACGCGCCGCTCGACCTCGGCCGCCCGGCCGGCTTCGCGGAGGCGCTCGACGCGGCGGATCGCGCGCTCGGCGGGCTCGACGCCCTCGTGGTGACCGGCGGGGCCTTCGGCCGCCAGGAGGAGCTGGCCGCCGATCCGGCTCGCCTCGCCGCGCTGCTCGAGGTCAACTTCACCGGCACCGCGCTCCTCTGCCAGCAGGCCGCCACGCGGCTGGCCGCGCGGGGCGGGGGACTCGTCTGCGCGTTCAGCAGCGTGGCGGGCGACCGCGCCCGGCGCGGCAACTATCTCTACGGGGCCTCCAAGGCCGGGCTCTCGGCATTCCTCGACGGCCTCGATCTCGCCTATCGCGAGCGCGGGGTGCGCGTGCTCTGCGTCAAGCCCGGGTTCGTCC
>CAMLFJ010000196.1 GCA_946479205.1 uncultured bacterium
GGCCGCGCCTTCCTCGACGCCCTGGTGGCCGCGCCGGCGAAGTAGTCTCGGGGCCACGCGACCGATGGCCGCCGATCTCGTCCTGGACAGCCTCGATACCGACATCCTCGTGCTCGGCGCGGGCGGCGCGGGGCTCTGCGCCGCGCTGCACGCGGCGGACCGCGCCCCTCGCCTCACCGTGACGGTGGCGGTGAAGGGGCTGCTCGGCCGCGCCGGCTGCACGCGCATGGTGCAGGGCGGCTACAACGCGGTGCTCGAGGCGCCCGACTCGATCGAGGCCCACCTGCTCGACACCCTGCAGGGCGGCGCGTGGATCAACGATCAGGACCTCGCGTGGACCCTGGTCAACGAGGCGCCCGGCCGCGTGCTCGAGCTGGAGGCCCGCTACGGCTGCTTCTTCGACCGGCACCCGGACGGGCGCATCCACCAGAAGCCGTTCGCGGGCCAGAGCCACGACCGCACCATCCACAAGGGCGATCTCACCGGCATCGAGATCATGAATCGCCTGACCGAGCAGGTGTTTCGGCGCCCGTCCATCCGGCCGCTCGAGGAGCACCGGGCGGTGGAGCTGCTCCGCGCCGAGGGCGGCCAGGTGGGCGGGGTGCTGCTGCTCGACGTCCGTCGCGGGACCTTCGTGGTGGTGCGCAGCCGCGCCATCCTGCTCGCGATGGGCGGCGGCCCCACCATGTACAAGATCATCGCCTGCTCGGCCGACAAGTCCTCCGACGGCATCGCGCTGGGCCTGCACGCGGGGGTGCGCCTGCGCGACATGGAGATGGTGCAGTTCCACCCGACCGGGCTCATCGTGCCCAACTCGCTCATGACCGGCGCGCTCCTCGAGGAGGGGCTGCGCGGGGCGGGCGGCCGGCTCCTCAACGGCCGGGGCGAGCGGTTCATGCAGCGCTACGACGCCACCCGGCTCGAGCGGTCCACCCGCGACCAGGTCGCGCGCGCGTGCTACACCGAGGTGCTGGAAGGCCGCGGCACTCCGAACGGCGGGGTGTGGATCGACGTCTCGCACCTGGGCGTGGAGGTGGTGGAGAAGAGCTTCCGCGGGATGGTGCGGCGCTGCCGTGACTTCGGCCGCGACCTGGCGCGCGAGCCGGTGGAAGTGGGGCCGACCGCGCATTTCATGATGGGCGGCATCGTGATCGACCGCGCGTGCCGCACCGACGTGGAAGGCCTCTTCGCGGCGGGCGAGGACACCGGCGGCGTGCACGGCGCCAACCGGCTGGGCGGCAACGGGGTCGCGGAGTCCACCGTGTTCGGCGGCATCGCGGGCGACGTGATGGCGGAGTGGGTGGTCGGGCGCCCGCTGCCCCAGATCTCGCAGGCGTACGTGGAGGCGGCGGTCGCCGCGTCCACCGCGCCGCTCGCGCGCAGCGAGGGCGCCGAGAGCCTCTACGTCCTGCAGGCGCGGCTGCGCCAGGTCATGTGGGACCACGTGGGCCTGATCCGCGCGGGGGAAGGCCTCAAGCTCGCGCTGACCGAGATCGAGGACATCTCGAGCCGACTCGACGGCGTGGCGGTGCGGGGCGGCGGGGCCTACAACCTCGCCTGGCAGGACTGGATCAACCTCCAGAACCAGGCCACCGCGGCGTGGCTGATCGCCCGCAGCGCGCTCGAGCGCACCGAGAGTCGGGGCTCGCACTACCGCCGCGACTTCCCGGGGACGACGGCGGAGCCGGTGGCGGTGCTGGCCGGCTTCGCCGACGGCGCGGGTCCCAAGGTCTGGACCGAGCCGGTGCGCTACACGCGCCTGCGGCCGGACGCGGCGCGCCGGCCCACGACGGTGGACGTCGGCGACTGATGCCGAAGCGGCCCCGGCGGATCCTGCGGCGCCGGTGGGCCACCACCGAGGGCTGGCGCGGCACGCGGGCCGGGATGTGGGCCTGGCTCGTGCAGCGCACCGCCGCGATCGCGCTCCTCGCGGTGATCGTGCTCCACGTGCGGACGCCGTACCAGCGGGCCGTGCAGATGATGCTACTGGCTCTCGTGCTCGTGCACGGCCTGCTGGGCGCGCGCGCCATCCTGCTCGACTTCGGCCTGCCGGTGCGGTGGCACCGCCTCCTGCTCGTGATCGCGGTCGCGCTGGCCGCGGTCATCTTCGCCGCGGTCTGGGGGTGGCGATGGTCCTGAAGGTCTTCCGCTGGTCGCCCGGCTTCCGCGAGCGGATCCAGCGCTTCTGGGTGCCCGCCAAGGACGGTATGACGGTCCTCGACGCGCTCGTGGACGCCCAGCGCCGTCTCGATCCGACGCTGGCCTTCCGCTACGCCTGCCGCGTGGGGATGTGCGGCTCGTGCGGGATGGTCATCAACGGGCGCGAGCGCTGGGCCTGCCGGACCCTGCTCAAGAGCTTGAAGACCCGCATCGTGACGGTGCGGCCGCTGTACCACTTCCCCCTCATCCGCGACCTGGTGGTGGACCTGGCCCCCCTCGCCGAGCAGGCCGCGCGCGTGGGCGCCACCTTCGTGCCGAAGGAGGAGCCGGCCGCCTTCGCCCGCGTCGGCGCGGACGCGCCGGAGCGCCAGCACATCGACCCCGCGATCGAGTGCATCGGCTGCGGCATGTGCGTGTCGGCGTGCACCATGGTGGCGAACGACGAGCGCTTCCCCGGCCCGGCCGCGCTCAACCGGCTCTTCACGGTCGACACCGACAGCCGCGATGCGGGCCACGCCGACCGGGCGGCGGTCCTCGTCTCCGAAGACACGCTCATGCGCTGCCATACCCAGGCCAACTGCACCGACGTCTGCCCGATGGAGATCTCGCCGACCGCGTCCATCCTGGCGCTGCGGCGCCGCGCGGTGCGCGGCCTGCTCGGCTGACCGCTCACCCGTGAGCCCGGACCCGGGCGCGGGCTGCCTCTTCTGCCGGATCGCGCGCTCGGAAGAACCGGGTGCCCTCGTGCTCGAGACTCGCGCGGTGGTGGCGTTCCTCGATCACCGCCCGCTCTTCCCCGGCCACTGTCTCGTGGTCCCCCGCGAGCACGTGGAGACCATCGTCGACCTGCCCCCCGCGCTGACCGCGCCGTTCTGGGACGCGGTGCGCGGGATCGCGCGCGCGGTGGAGGCGGCGCTCGGCGCCGACGGGTCCTTCGTGGCGGTCAACAACCGGGTGAGCCAGAGCGTGCCGCACCTCCACGCGCACGTCGTGCCGCGGCGCCGGGGCGACGGCCTGCGCGGCTTCTTCTGGCCGCGGGGACGGTACGCGGGTCCCGCGGAGATGGAAGAGGTGCGCCGGCGGATCGCGGCGGCCGCGGCGGGACCGGTCGGGTAGACTACGGGCATGGACGACTGCTGCGAGATCCGCCCGGTGCACGCGCGACAGCGACGGGTGCTCCGCGTCGTCCTGTGGATCAATCTGGGCATGTTCGTGGCCGAGCTGGTGGCCGGGCTCATCGCGCACTCGACCGCGCTGCTGGCCGACTCGGCGGACATGCTGGGCGACGCCATCGTCTACGGCTTCAGCCTGTACGTGATCGCCCGGGCGCCCCTCTGGCAGCACCGCGCGGCCCTGCTCAAGGGCCTGATCATGGCCGGCTTCGGGATCGGGATCGCGGCCGAGGTCGCGTCCAAGCTCGCCCGCGGCCTGACCCCGGAGGCGGGGATCATGTGGGCGGTGGCCCTCGCGGCCCTGGTCGCGAATGCCTACGTGCTGGCGCGGCTCTGGCGTCACCGGGCGGACGACATCAACATGCGGTCGGCGTGGCTGTGCTCCCGGAACGACGTGATCGCCAACGCGGGCGTGTTGCTGGCCGCCCTCGGCGTGGGCTGGAGCGGCTCGGCGTGGCCGGACATCCTGGTGGGGTTGGCGATCGCCGCGCTCTTCGCCAGCTCCGCCGCCGGGGTGATCCGGGACGCGCTCGCCGGGTCTCAGCCGTCCACCTGAGCCCCCGACCCGGCGGGGCGCGCGCTCACTCGCCGGCGCGCAGGCGGGCCGAGCGTCCCGCGTGCGACAGGTTGTACGCGCTGTTGACGAGCGCGATGTGGGAGAGCGCCTGCGGGAAGTTGCCGAGCTGGTGGCGGGCGCGGGGATCGTATTGCTCGGCGAGGAGCCCCACGTCGTTGCGCAGCGCGAGCAGCCGGTCGAAGAGCCGGCGCGCCTCGTCCACCCGCCCCTGCAGCACCAGGTTGTCCACCAGCCAGAACGAGCAGGCGAGGAAGAGTCCTTCTCCCGGCGGCAGCCCGTCCACGCCGGACTCGGTCGGATAGCGCTGCACGAGGCCGTCCACGAGCAGCTCGCGCTCGATCGCGGCCACCGTCCCGCGCACCCGCGGATCCTCGGCGGGGAGGAAGCCCACGAGCGGGATCATGAGGAGGCTCGCGTCGAGCTCGGCGGCGCCGTAGGACTGCACGAAGGCGTTGCGGCCGGGATCGAAGCCGTGGCGGCAGACGTCGGCGTGGATCGCCGCCCGGAGCCTGCGCCAGCGATCGGTCGCGGTCGTCCGATCGGCGGTCTCGCCCAGCTTCACCATCCGGTCGGCGGCCACCCACGCCATCACCTTGGAGTGGGTGAAGTGCCGGCGCGGGCCCCGCACTTCCCAGATGCCTTCGTCCGGCTCCGTCCACGCCGATTCGAGGTGCTGCATGAGGCTGTTGATCACGCGCCGGTCGTCGCCGTCCGGCGCGAGCCCGGCCCGCGCGCCCGCGTAGGTCGCGTCGAGCATCTCGCCCCAGACATCTAGTTGAAACTGAGCATGGGCGGCGTTGCCCACGCGCACCGGGGCGGACCCCTCGTAGCCGGGGAGCCACGGCAGCTCGAGCTCGGTCAGCCGCCGCTCGCCCCCGAGGCCGTACATGATCTGGAGCTGGGCGGGCGTGCCCGCGAGGGCGCGGAGCAGCCACTGGCGCCAGGCGCGCGCCTCGTCGAGATAGCCGCCCAGGATCAGGGCGTAGAGGGCGAAGGTCGCGTCCCGCACCCAGCAGAGACGGTAGTCCCAGTTGCGCACCCCGCCCAGCCGCTCGGGCAGCGATGTCGTCGGGGCGGCGACGATGCCGCCGGTGGGCTCGTAGATCATGGCCTTGATCGTCATGAGGGAGCGCAGCACCGCCTCGCGATCGGGGCCCTCGTAGGTGCAGCGCCCGGCCCACTGCCGCCACCACGCCTCGGTCTCCGCCACCGCGGCGTCGGCGTTCACCGGCTCCGGGGCGGGCAGGTGCGAGGGGTGCCAGGCCAGCGAGAGGGAGCGCCGCTTACCGGCCGCGACGGTGAAGTCGGCGACGGTGGTGAGCCCTTCGCCATGGAGCGGCACGTCCGTGGTGAGCAGGAGCGCGTCGGGCCCGGCCACCGCCCGGATGCCCCGGGGCGAGCCGCGCACCCACGGCACCACCGAGCCATAGTCCATGCGGATCACCAGCTCCATCCGCATGGCCACCGTGCCCCGGAGACCGACGACCTGCCGGATGACCACCGGGGGACCGGTTCGCTGCGGCATGCAGTCCACGATCGTGACCGCGCCGGTGTCCGTCTCGAACCGGGTCTCGAGCACGAGCGTGTCGTCGCGGTAGCGCCGCTGGACCGAGCGCGTGCCGTCGCGCGGGGCGAGGCCCCAGCGCCCATGCTCGGGGCCGCCCAGCAGGGCGGCAAAGCAGGCGGGGGAGTCGAAGCGGGGCACGCAGAGCCAGTCGATGGAGCCGGCGCGCGAGACGAGCGCGGCGGTCTCGCCGTCGCCGATCAGCGCGTAGTCTTCGATGGGGTCGGACATGCCGGGATGGGGGCTCTTCCCTTGACCTCTCCGGAGCGTCATGTTAGCGTAACTACGGATTTTATCTAGTCGCCTCCTGCCTCTCGCCAGGTTGGAGGCGATACGTGTGTGTCCCGCCGTCGAGGAGGCCCACCATGTCGGTTGACCAGGTCAAGCGGCTGTACGAATCCATGCCCGGCAAGCTCGACGAGGCGCGCCGGCGCTTCGGCCGCCCCCTTACCCTGGCCGAGAAGATCCTGGTTGCCCACGCCGATGACTTCGCGAAGCAGGAATGGAGCCGCGGCAAGGCCCAGCTCCGGCTGCGGGTGGACCGGGTGGCGCTCCAGGATGCCACCGGCCAGATGGCCCTCCTGCAGTTCATGCAGGCGGGCAAGAAGCAGGTGGCGGTGCCCAGCACGGTGCACTGCGACCACCTGATCCGGGCGGAGAGCGGCGCGGCCGAGGACATGGCGCGCGCGATCGCCGAGAACCGCGAGGTCTACGACTTCCTGCACTCGACCTCGAAGAAGTACGGCATCGGGTTCTGGAAGCCGGGCGCCGGCATCATCCACCAGGTGGTGCTCGAGAACTACGCCTTCCCGGGCGGTCTCATGATCGGCGCGGACTCCCACACCCCCAACGCGGGCGGGCTCGGCATGGCCGCCATCGGCGTCGGCGGCGCGGACTGCGGCGAGGCGATGGCGGGTCTGGCATGGGAAGTCCTCGATCCCAAGCTGATCGGCGTGCATCTCACCGGCAAGCTCGCCGGCTGGAGCTCCCCCAAGGACGTCATCACGTACCTCTGCGGGTTGCTGACGGTCAAGGGCGGCACCAACAAGATCATCGAGTACTTCGGGCCGGGGGCCGAGTCCATCAGCGCCACCGGCAAGGGCACCATCTGCAACATGGGCGCGGAGCTGG
>CAMLFJ010000197.1 GCA_946479205.1 uncultured bacterium
GGGTCATCGTCAATACCGCGTCCATCTCCGGCCTCTTCGCCGACTTCGCCATCGGCGCCTACAACACCGCCAAGGCCGGGGTGATCAATCTCACGCGGGTCGCCGCGATCGAGTACGCGGCCCGCGGCATCCGGGTCAACTGCGTCTGCCCCGGCGCGATCGACACGCCGCTCCTCCGCCCGTCGCTGGGCCTGCGCGGCTTCGGAGAGACCACCACCGCGATGATCCCGATGCGCCGGCTCGGCCGGCCGGAGGAGATCGCGGGCTGCGTGATGTTCCTCGCCTCCGACCTGGCGTCCTACGTGACCGGCGCGGCGCTGGTGGCCGACGGCGGGCTCACCGTCCAGACCGGGATGCCGTCGCGGATCCCGCTGCCGTGAGGCGCGGGGCCCGCGGAGGACCGGCGGCATGATCATCGGGGTGCCGCGCGAGATCAAGTCCGGCGAGCAGCGCGTGGCGCTGACCCCGCCCGGCGCCCGCGCCCTCGTCGAGGGCAAGCACCGCGTGGTCGTCGAGCGCGGCGCCGGGCTCGGCAGCAGCATCCGCGACGAGGAGTACACGCGCGAGGGAGCGACGCTCGCGTCGGTCGAGGAGGTGTGGGGCCAGACCGAGCTGATCCTCAAGGTGAAGGAGCCGCTGCCGGAAGAGTACCCGCGCATGCGCCCGGGCCAGATCCTCTTCACCTACCTGCACCTGGCCCCCGCGCCCGAGCTGGCGCGGGCGCTCCAGGCCGCGGGCGTCATCGCGATCGCCTACGAGACGGTGCAGCGCCCCGATGGCACACTGCCCCTGCTCGCCCCGATGAGCGAGGTGGCCGGGCGCCTGTCGGTGCAGGAGGGCGCGTTCTTCCTCACCAAGGCGCGCGGCGGCCGCGGCATCCTGCTCGCCGGCGTGCCCGGGGTGCCCCCCGGCAACATCGTGGTGCTGGGCGCGGGCACGGTGGGGATCAACGCGGCGCGCATCGCGCTGGGCCTGGGCGCGGACGTCTCGATCCTCGACATCAACCTCGACCGCCTGCGCGCGGTGGACGATCTCTTCCACGGCCGCGTCATCACCCTGGTGTCCAACAGCTTCAACATCAGCCAGGTGCTGCGCCGGGCCGACCTCCTGGTCGGGGCGGTGCTCGTCACCGGCGCCCTGGCCCCGGTGCTGGTCACCAAGGAGATGGTGGCCTCCATGAAGGAGGGTTCGGTGATCGTGGACGTGGCGGTGGACCAGGGCGGGACGGTGGAAACGATCCACCCGACCACCCTGCAGGACCCGACCTATCTCGTCTCCGGCGTCGTCCACTACGGGGTGGCCAACATGCCGGCGCTGGTGCCGCGCACGTCCACCTTCGCGCTGACCAACGCGACGCTGCCCTACGTGCTCGATCTGGCCGGCAAGGGCCTGGCCGCGGCTTTGCGGCAGAACGCGCCGCTCGCGAAGGGCGTCAACATCTGGCGCGGGCGCGTCGTGCACCCGGCGGTGGCGCAGGCCCTCGGGGAGCCGCCGACGCCGCTCGACGCGCTCCTCGGCTGATCGTGGCCTCACCGCTTCACATCATCCGGGCGCGGCCCCGCCTGTTCTCCTCGGCCGCGCTCGGGCTCGTGATCGCCGGGATCCTCGCGCTGACCACGTCCTGTACTCCGGCGACCCGTGCGCTCGTCGGCTGGGACGTGGGCGTCGGGGTCTACCTGGTGCTTGCCTTCCACATGATGGCCGATTCGGACGTGAGTCGCATCCGGCGGCGCGCCGCGATGCAGGACGACGGGCAGCTCGCGATCCTGGGGATAACGATCGGGGCCGCGCTCGCCAGCCTCGGCGCGATCGTCAAGCTGGTCATGACCGACCAGAGCCAGAATGGCCTCACCCTCGCGATCATCACGATCGTGCTCTCCTGGGCCTTCATTCACACCACCTTCTCGCTGCACTACGCCCACGAGTTCTACGGCGATTCGGACGACGGCGGAGGCGGGCTGGCCTTTCCGGGCGGCGAGGAGGCCCCGGACTACTGGGACTTCGTGTACTTCTCCTTCGTCATCGGCATGACCTCACAGGTCTCCGACGTGGGCGTCACCACCAAGCAGATCCGCCGCACCGTGGCCATCCACGGCGTGATAGCCTTCCTGTTCAACACCGCCCTGCTGGCCCTGACCGTGAACATCGCGGCGAGCGCGCTGACGCCGCCGAAGACCTGAGCAAGGAGGAGCCGACATGCGAGACCTGGCCCTGACCGTCGAGAAGCTCACCCCCCACATCGGCGCGGAGGTCCTGGGCGTCGATCTGTCGCGCCCGCTCGACGAGCCCACGTTCAAGCAGGTCCACGACGCGCTCATCGAGAACCAGGTGATCTTCTTCCGCGACCAGCACATGACGCCCGATCAGCAGAAGGCCTTCGGCCGTCTCTTCGGTGAGCTGGCCGTGCATCCCGCCGCCCCCGGGCTGGTGGAGGGCCATCCCGAGATCCTGGTCATCCACGCCGACGAGAAGTCCAAGCACGTGGCGGGCGAGAACTGGCACTCCGACGTGTCCTGCGATCCCGAGCCGCCCATGGGCAGCATCCTCTATATGCACGAGCTGCCCGCGGTCGGCGGCGACACCCTCTTCGCCAGCATGTACGCGGCCTACGAGGCCCTCTCCGGGCCGATGAAGCGGCTGCTCGAGGGCATGACCGCGATCCACCGCGGCGAGCACGTCTACCGCGGCCGCTACGGGGTGAAGGACGAGGGCCGGACCTTCCCGGAGGCGGAGCATCCGGTGATCCGCACACACCCGGTCTCCGGCCGCCGGGCGCTCTTCGTCAACCGCACCTTCACCACGCGCATCCCGCAGCTCAGCCGCAATGAGAGCGCCGGGGTGCTGCGCATGCTCTACGAGCACATCGAGACGCCGGAGTTCCAGTGCCGCTTCCGGTGGCGGGTCAACTCGGTGGCGTTCTGGGACAATCGCTGCGCGCAGCACCACGCGATGTGGGACTACTTCCCGCAGCGCCGCCACGGCCACCGCGTGACCGTGAAGGGGGACCGGCCGTTCTACCGGCCGTGATCCCGGTCCCTCTCACTTCCGCCGGGCCACCACCCGGAGGTAGAAGCCGAGCAGCAGCGCCCCGGCCAGGGCAAGGCCGACCGACTGCATCAGCCACATCCCGGTAACCCCGCGGGGCGGGCCCCACACCCCGCGAAAGGCGACCTGGTAGCCGCCGACGAGGCCGACGCCCCAGAGCGCGAGCGCGTAGACCACGGTGGGCGCCACCGCGCGCTTGTGGGCCCGCAGCACGAAGCCGACCGCGGTCTGCAGGGCGTCGAACAGGTGAAAGACCGCGAGGAACGGGACCAGCGTCAAGGCCACCGCTCCCGCCGCCGCATCGCTCGTGTAGGCGCGCACGATGGGATGGCGGAGCGTCCATACCACGAGCGCGAGTGACGCCCCCGCGATCAGCGCGATCCGGATCCCGGTCGCCGCGGTGCGCCGCGCCCGCTCCGGGTCCTCCGCGCCGATCGCGTGGGCGGTGAGGGTCGAGGTGGCGACCGCGAGCGAGAGCGGCACCATGAAGCAGAGCGCGGCGAGGTTCGACACGATCTGGTGGCCGGCCATCACGCTGGTGCCGAGCCGCGCCACCATCAGGGTGATGAAGGTGAAGGACGTGGCCTCGATCGCGTAGGACAGGCCCATCGGGATGCCGAGCTGGACCTGCTCGCGGAGGACGGACCAGCGGGGCCGCGCCTTGACGATCACGAAGCGCGCGTAGAAGGGGTCGAGGCTCGTGTAGACCCAGCCGGTCACGAACAGCGTCCAGAAGACGATGGCGGAGGCGAGCGCGCCGCCCACCGCGTCCAGCCGAGGCATCCCGAGCGCGCCGAAGACCAGGCCGTAGCTCAGGACCACCTTCAGGGCGAGCCCCGCGACCTGCATGCGCATCACGACGTGGGGGCGAGCCACCGCGACGTTCAGCACCGAGATCACCCGGAACATCAGCGCGGCGGGCAGGGCCACCGCGAGAACCCGCAGGTAGCGCGTCACCAGCGCCTCGACGTCGGGCGGAGCGTGGATCCACCCGAGCCACAGCTCGGGGAACGCGAGGAAGAGCCCACCCGCGACGGCGAGCAGCAGGGCCAGCCACAACCCCTGCACGTAGCTCACGCCGATTGCGGTGTGCCGCAGCCCGCCGTGATGCTGCCCGATGATGGGGCTGAGCGCGTTGAGCACGCCCAGCAGGGTCACGAAGACGCTCGAGTACACGCCGGTCCCGAGGCCCATCGCGGCGAGGTCGGTGGCGGAGGCGTGGCCGGTGAACACGGTATCCACGACTCCGTACAGCATGACCGCCACCTGGCCGACGTAGATCGGCCGGGCCTGGTCGAGGATGCCCCGCGCGATCGACGGCGGCGACCCCGGCCCCGGGCGCGCCGGCCGGCCGCGCCGCGTCACCGGCGGACCACGTAGCCGATCGACTCGCGGTCCCAGGTGGCGGTCGTGATCCCCGCCTCGCGCAGCGGCGTCTTCTGCAGCTTGCCGGTGGGCGTCTTGGCGAGCTCACCGGTGACCACCTCCACGAAGCGCGGCACCGCGAAGTGCGGCATCCGGGGCGCGCACCAGTCGAGCAGCGCCACCGGATCGAGCGACGCGCCGGCCGCCGGCACCACGTAGGCCTTCACCTCGTCCTCGCCGCCGGCGCCCGCCACCTTGATGCCGACCACCGCCGATTCGGCCACCGCGGGGTGGGCGTTGAGCACCTGCTCGATCTCGAAGCTCGAGATGTTCTCCCCTCGCCGGCGGATGCAGTCCTTGATGCGGTCCACGTAGTGCAGCCGCCCCGCCTCGTCGAAGCGCCCGGCGTCGCCGGTGTGAAACCAGAGGTTGCGCCATGCCTCCACCGTCTTCTCCGGCATGCGGAAGTAGCCGGCCATGACGCAGCCCGGGACCCGGGGCCGCACCACGATCTCCCCGGTCTGGCCCGCGGGCAGGAGCGCGTCGGTGGCCGGATCGGCGACCGCGACGTCGAACCAGTCGGTCAGCGGGTAGCCGGCGCAGCCCGGCACGAGGGCATCACCCGGACGCGTGTACGCCACGATGTTGCACTCGGTCATGCCGAAGCCCTGCATGAAGGGCACGCCGAATCGCTCCTCGAAGGCCGCGCCCCACTCGGGCGCGATGGGCACCGCCATCATCAGCCGCAGGCGGTGGTCGCGATCGCGAGCGGTCGGGGGCTGGCGGAAGATGAACTCGGGAATGACTCCGAGCCCGTTCGTGATCGTGGCCTCGGCCGCGCGCACCTCCTCCAGCCACGTCGTCGCGCGGAAGCGCTCGGTCACCACCGCCTCGGCGCCCGCGATCAGGCACCCCAGGAACTGCATGAGGAGGGCGTTGGCGTGGAACAGGGGCATGCAGACGAAGTAGCGGTCGGCCGACGTGAGCGCGGTGGCCTCGGCCAGCCCGAGACCGGCCAGGTAGCAGTGGCCGTGCGGGATGAGCACACCCTTCGACGGGCCGGTCGTGCCCGAGGTGTACATGATCATCGCCACGTCGCCGGGCTCGGGCGTCACGAGCGCCGGATCGGCCGGGGCCCGGAGCGCGCGCAGCTCGGCGAATGTGAGCCGCCGGGCCGCGCTCAGGCACGCGGGCGTCGGGGTGGCCGGGTCGCCGACGACCACCAGCGCCTCCGGGGCCACCGGTCCCGCCGCGACGTCGCGGAGGTTCGCGGCCAGGCGGTCATCGAGCACGACGACGCGCGGCTCCGCGTTGTGGAGCTGGTGCTGGAGGAACGCGCCGCGCAGGCCGGTGTTGACCGGCACCCAGACCGCCCCGAGCTTCACGGTGGCGAAGAGCATCCCGATCGACTCGGCGCGATTGCCGATCAGGCCCAGCACGCGATCGCCGGGCCGCACCCCGAGCGCGGCCAGCGAGGCGGCCAGCTCGTCCGTCCAGGCGTCGAGCGCGCGGAAACTGAAGGCCTGGCCGTCCTCGAACCGGACGAACGGGCGCTCGCCCCGCTCGCCGGCCTGTCGGCGGATCAGGTGGACCAGCGTCCACTCGCGCCACGGCGCCCGCGCGGAGATCATTCGGGGATCGGGACCCGTCGCCATGCGACGGGAGTCTAGGTGGACCGACGGGCCTCTGTCAAAGCTGGACGCCGACCTTCACGCCGGCGACCGGCGCCTAGCCACCGGGCGGGCGGTAGCCGGCCCCCTGCGCCAGGAGCAGGGCGTCGAAGCCTTCGTCGGGCGACATGAGGATGGTGGTCTTGAACTCCTTCACGGCCCCGCTCCCCGCGATCGCCATCGAGAACGCGGCCGCGTTGATGTTGCCGGGCACGTCGACGAGCACGAGCACGTCGTAGTCGCCGAACGTGTAGTACCACGCGAGAATCTGCCCGCCCAGCTTCTCGACGACCGGCTTGAGCGCCTCCATCCGGTTCTCGGGCCGCTGCACCAGCTTGTTCCACGCGATATTCGTGTAGGACGCCTGCACCATGTAGGTCGGCATGGGGCCCTCCTCGCCGGCAGTGCGCTGCGCGGAGAACTCTGCGCTTCCCCGCGTCGGCAGTCAAGACGCGGAGCCCCACGCGCGACGTCGATCAGTCGTCGATCGCCTGGTAGACCCCGGTCCAGAAATCCCG
>CAMLFJ010000198.1 GCA_946479205.1 uncultured bacterium
CCCGGCCGGCTCGTTGACGCGGCCGGAGGCCCTGTGGGATCATAAGCGCCCGTCATGAAAGTCCATTTCACGACCCTCGGCTGCCCCAAGAACCAGGTGGACTCCGAGCTGATGCTGGGCATGCTCTCCCAGGCCGGGCATCAGATCGTGGAGGCCGCCGAGGCCGCCGACTGCCTCGTGGTCAATACCTGCGCGTTCATCGACCGGGCCCGCGAGGAATCGGTGAACACGATCCTCGAGCTGGCCCAGCTCAAGGAGCGGGGGCGGGCGCGCGCGCTCATCGTGACGGGCTGTCTCACCCAGCGGTACGGCGGCGAGATCCAGACCGAGATTCCCGAGATCAACGCCATCCTCGGGACCTCGGAGCTGCACCGCATCGTGGATCTCGTGAACCAGGCCGACGGGCGGCAGGCCTGGGTGAGCGCGGCCCCTCCCGGCTACCTGTACGACGCGCAGACCCCGCGGCTGCTCACCGGCCGGGTGCCCTACGCGTACGTGAAGATCGCCGAGGGCTGCGACATGGGTTGCACGTTCTGCGCGATCCCTCAGTTCCGCGGCAAGCACCGGAGCCGCCCGCTCGCCGACATCGTCGCGGAGGTCAACGGGCTCGCGCGGCGCGGGATCCAGGAAGCCATCCTGGTCTCGCAGGACACGCTGGCCTACGGACGCGATCTCTCCGGCAACGGCGACATCGGCGACCTGCTCCTGGCGCTCTCCGACACGTCGATGCCGTGGATCCGGCCGATGTACCTGCATCCCGCGCACGTCACCGAGCGGCTCATCGCCAAGTGGCAGCGCGCGCGCGTGGTGCCGTATCTCGACATGCCGGTCCAGCACGGCGACGACGGGATCCTGCGCGCGATGCGCCGCGGCGTCACCGCCCAGCGCATGAAGGACATCGTCGCCCGGCTGCGCGACGCGATTCCCGGCGTCACCCTCCGTACCACCGTGCTGGTGGGCTTCCCGGGCGAGACGGAGGCCGCGTTCCAGAACCTCCTCGGCTTCGTGGAGGACGCGGGCTTCGATCGGCTCGGGGTCTTCACCTACTCGGTGGAGGAGGGCACGCCGGCCGCCGACATGGGTGATCAGGTCCCGGCGGAGGTGATGGCCGAGCGCGCCCAGCAGGTGCAGGACCTCCAGGACCGGCTGGCCTGGCCGCGCCAGAAGGCCCTCTTCGGCACCCGCCAGACCGTGCTGGTGGACGGGCCGAGCGCGGACTCCGCGTTCCCCTTCGAGGGCCGGACCGCCGGCCAGGCGCCCGAGATCGACGGCGTGGTGCTCCTGCGCGACCGCGCGCTCGCCCCCGGCCGTTTTGTGCCCGGCCGTTTTGCAGAGGTCGCCATCGTCGAGGTCGAGGGCTACGAGCTCGTCGGGGAATAGGCCACTCGGGCCGCTCGATCGCCTGGCCTTCGTGCTGGCCAGCGTGTTCGGCGCGGGCTACGCCCCGGTGGCGTCGGGCACGGTGGGGAGCTTCGTGACCGTGGTGGCGATCTGGTTCCTGCCCCTCACTCCGCTGCGCATCGCGGTGGCGCTGGTGGTGGTCACCCTCATCGGCATCTGGGCCGGCTCGCGCGTCGAGCGCGTGCTGGGCCGGAAGGACCCCGGGGTCATCGTGATCGACGAGGTCGCGGGCATGCTGCTCTCGGTGATCCTGCTGCCGCGGACCATTCCGGTGCTCGTCACCGCCTTCCTGCTGTTCCGGCTCTTCGACATCTGGAAGCCATTCCCGGCGCGCGAGAGCCAGGTCCTCACCGGCGGCGTGGGCGTGATGGTGGACGATCTCATCGCGGGCGTCTACGCGCTGGTGCTCGTGCTGGGCGCGCGCGCCCTCTTCGGCGTCCCCGCGTGAGGCGGCCGTGAGCGGCGCCTGGATCCTGACGGTGGGCGCCGCGCAGCTGGGCGCGGCCGACGACCCGGCGGGGATGATGGTGGCGCGCGCGCTCCTGGCCGAGGGCGTGCCGGTGGCCTCGCGCCAGGTCGTGGACGAGGACGAGACCGCGGTGGAGGAAGCCCTGCGCGGCGCGGTCGAGGCCGCTTCGCTGGTGGTGGTGCTCGCCCAGCCGGGCGGCTCGAGCGGCGAGGTGGTCCGGCGCGCGCTCTCGCGTCTCGGCGGGGCGCGGTTGGTGCTGAACGACAAGCTCCTCGCCGCGATGGAGGAGGACTTCGCCCGGCGCGGGCAGGCGATGCCGCGGCGGCTCGATCGCCTGGCGCTCCTGCCGCAGGGCGCCCTGCTCTGGCCCGCGGCGGGGGAGCCCGCGTGGGTGCTCGAGGCCGGGCGCGCCGCGGTGGCGGTGCTGCCCGCCGGCTCCGCGATGCTCGCCTCCCTCGTGGAGTCGCATCTGCGCCCGCTCGCGCGCCAGCGGCTCGGCGGGGGCGAGAGCACCGTGCTCCGCACGCTGCACACCACCGGCCTCTCGCCCGCGGACGCGGAGGAGCGCCTCGGGCGCTGGCTCGGCGTCGAGGGCGCGGTCACCGTCTCCTGCGTCCCGGTGGACGGCGACGTGTGGGTGCAGCTCCGCTCGCGCGCGGCCTCCCGCGGCGCGGCGGAGGCGGCGCTGGCCCCCGTGGAGAGAGAGGTGCGCGAGGTCCTCGGGCCGGACTGCTGGGGCAAGGACGAGGACACCCTCGAAGTCGTGGTGGGCCGGCTCCTGCTCGACCGCCGGCTCACCGTGTCCATGGCCGAGTCCTGCACCGGCGGGCTGGTCGGCCACCGGCTGACCAACATCGCGGGCTCCTCCCGCTACGTCGAGCGCGGCGTGGTCGTGTACTCCAACCAGGCCAAGGAGCAGCTGCTGGGCGTTCCCGAGGGGCTGCTGCGGGCGCATGGCGCGGTGAGCGCGCCGGTGGCGGAGGCGATGGCGGCGGGCATCTGCCGCATCTCCGGCTCGGCCTGCGGGATCGCGGTGACCGGCATCGCCGGGCCCGATGGCGGCACGCCCGCCAAGCCGGTCGGCACCGTGTTCATCGCGGCGGCCGCGCCCGGCGCGGCCGGGCCGCGCATCGCGGTGCGGCGCTTCCGCTTCCCGGGCGGGCGGGAGGCGGTGAAGTGGCAGTCCTCGCAGGCCGCGCTCGACATGCTCCGCCGCGCTCTTCTCGCGCGGGCGTGATCCGCGCCTTCGTCGCGCTGCTCCTGGACGAAGCGCTCCGGGCGAGCATCGCGGCCACCATCGAGCGACTGCGCCCGCTGGGCTCGGCGGTCGCGTGGGTGCCGCCGCGGAACCTCCACGTCACGCTGCACTTCCTCGGTGAGCAGAGCGAGGAGCGCCTCGTCGAGGCCGAAGCCGGGCTGGCCGACGCCGCGGCCGGGAGCGCGCCGCTGGACGTCACCTTCCACGGGGTCGGCGCGTTTCCCGGCCTCGAGCGCCCGCGCATCCTCTGGGTCGGCCTGGCCCAGGGCGCGCTCGACGCGCGGCGCCTGCAGGCGCGGGTGACGGACGCGCTCGTCGCGCGCGGGTTCGCCCGGGAGGAGCGGGCGTGGCATCCGCATCTCACCATCGGGCGCGTCCACGACGAGCGTCGCTGGCGCCGCGAGGCGGGCCCGCCGCTCCGCAGCGCGCTCGCGCAGGTCGCCACCACCACGTTCGGCACGCAGCGCGTGACGGACCTGGCGCTGATGCGCAGCGATCTCTCGCCGTCGGGCGCCCGCTATCACGTGCGTCATCTCGCCCCGCTGTCGGGGGCGTGACGCCGGCGCGGGTGTATCGGATTTTCTCGAGTTTCTCACCGGTCCCGCTTGACAGCGTCGGGCCGGCGTTCCACAGTGCTCGGGACACCTGAGCGCACCGATTCGACACTCCAGCACGAGGAGACACGCATGGCTGACGTCAAGAGCGACCGCCGCCAGGCCCTGGAACTGGCCATTACCGCGATCGACCGCCAGTTCGGCAAGGGCGCCATCATGCGCCTGGGCCAGGGCGGGATCTTCGACGAGATCGCTGTCATTCCAACGGGAGCGCTCCAGCTCGACGTCGCGCTGGGCATCGGCGGCATTCCCCGCGGCCGGGTCACCGAGATCTACGGGCCGGAATCGTCCGGCAAGACCACGCTCGCGCTCCACATCATCGCGGAGGCGCAGCACATGGGCGGCACCGCCGCCTTCATCGATGCCGAGCACGCGCTCGATCCCAAGTACGCCAAGAACCTCGGGGTCAACACCGACGAGCTGCTCATCTCCCAGCCCGATACCGGCGAGCAGGCCCTCGAGATCGCGGAGGCCCTCGTGCGCTCGAACGCCGTGGACGTGATCGTGATCGACTCGGTGGCCGCGCTCGTGCCGCGGGCCGAGCTGGACGGCGACATGGGCGACTCGCTCCCGGGCCTGCAGGCGCGGCTCATGTCCCAGGCCCTGCGGAAGCTCACCGCCGCCATCTCCCGGTCCGGCGGGGCGGTCATCTTCATCAACCAGATCCGCGAAAAGATTGGCGTCATGTTCGGCTCGCCGGAAACGACCACCGGCGGGCGGGCGCTGAAGTTCTACTCCTCTATACGGTTGGACATCCGGCGGCAGGACACCATCAAGAACGGCACCGAGGCCATCGGGGTCCGGACCAAGGTTAAAGTAGTGAAGAACAAGCTTTCTCCGCCCTTCCGGGAGGCCGAGTTCGACGTCATCTACGGCGAGGGGGTCTCCAAGGAAGGGTCGGTCCTGGACCTGGCCGCCGACCACAATGTTGTCGAAAAATCCGGCACTTGGTACACCTATAAGAGTGAGCGAATCGGGCAGGGACGGGAGAACGCCAAGCGGTACCTGAAGGACAATCCCAAGCTCTTGGCCGACCTGGAAGTCAAAGTCCGCGATGCCCTTGGCCTCAAGCCGGTAGGGGGGGCGTCGCAGCCGGCGCCGGAAAAGGTGGCCAAGTAGGAGCGGGTAGCCCATGGAACTGCAGCAGCTGCTGACGGAGACCGCGCAGCGTAAGGCTTCGGACCTGCATTTGAAGCCGGCCTCGAAGCCGATCCTCAGGATCCATGGTCACCTCGAGGTGCAGGACGACCTCCCGCTGATCACCCGCGAGTTCATCGACGCGATGGCGAAGACGCTCCTCGGAGAGCGTCGTCTCAACATGTTGATGGAAGGCCGGGAGATGGACCTGGGCTACATGCTGCCCGGGGTCGGCCGCTTCCGCTGCAACCTCTTCCTCTCCATGGGCGAGGTGCGCGGCGTCTTCCGGCACGTGCCGGAGCGCATCCCCGCCTTCCACGAGCTGCACCTGCCCAAGGTCCTCGAGCGGCTCTCGATGGAGCGCCGCGGGATGATCCTGGTCACCGGCATCACCGGCTCCGGCAAGTCCACCAGCCTCGCGTCCATGATCGACTTCATGAACCGGAGCCGGAACGACCACATCGTCACGATCGAGGACCCGATCGAGTTCGTGCACCAGGACAAGAAGTGCGTGATGAGCCAGCGCGAGATCGGCCACGACTCGGTGAACTTCGCCCAGGCCCTCCGCGCCGCCCTCCGTGAAGACCCCGACATCATGCTGGTCGGTGAGCTGCGCGACGTGGAGACCATGGAAGTGGGCCTCCACGCGGCGGAGACCGGCCACCTGGTGCTCTCCACGCTCCACACCCTGAACGCGGCGGAGACCATCAACCGGATGATCTCCATGTTCCCGCCGCACCAGGAGGATCAGATCCGGGGCCAGCTCGCCGCGGTCATCCAGGGCATCGTCTCGCAGCGTCTCGTCGTCCGCGCCGACGGCCGAGGCCGCGTGCCCGCGGTCGAGATCATGATCGCGACCGGCCTCATCCGCGACTGCATCCGCGAGGCCGACAAGACCCCGCAGATCCCGAGCGTCATCGCGGCGGGCACCGCGCAGTACGGCATGCAGACCTTCGACCAGTCGCTGCTGCAGCTCTATCGCGAGGAGCTGGTCACGTACGAAACCGCCCGCGACGCCGCGACCAACCCGGACGACTTCGACCTCAAGGTCAAGGGCATCTTCTCCACCGGCGAGATGACCTGGGAGCATCCGGGCGGTAGCAACACCGCGTCGACCGCCGCGCCGATGCAGCCGGGCATGGCCCCCGCGCCGGTCGCCGCCGCGCGCAGCCCCTTCGGCAAGAAGGCGGGGTAGCCTCGACGCCGCCCGCCCCGGTACTGGATGAGAAGGCCGCCAGGTTGGCGGCCTTCGATCTTTTGGCCCGCAAGTCCTGGAGCGGCCGCGAGCTGACCCGCCGCCTCCGTCGCCGGGGCGCTCCCGCCGAGATCGCCCAGGCCGTGGTCGCCGACCTCACCGAACGCGGTTACGTGGACGACCAGGCCTTCGCCCGCTGGTGGGCCGAGGCCCGCGCCCGCGGGCGCCGGGTCGGCAGCCATCGCCTGCGCCAGGAGCTGCTCGCCAAGGGGATTCCCCGCGCGATGGCCGAGGCCGCGATCTCCGCCGCGTTCGAGGAGGTGGGCGAATCCGCGCGCGCGCTCGAGGCCGGCCGGCGCCGGCTGCCCGCCCTCCTGCGCGGGCAGCCCGCCCGCGCGCCCGCCCGCCTGGCCGACTATCTCCTGCGCCGCGGTTACCCGGCCGCGACGGTGCGCCACGCGGTGCGGGTGCTGCTGGCCGAGCGGGGGGCCGACCTCTCCGGCATCGAGGAAGACGGCG
>CAMLFJ010000199.1 GCA_946479205.1 uncultured bacterium
GCCACCCTCACCGTGGGTCACGCCGGCTGAGCCGGCCCCGCACCCCAAGGAGCGCGCCATCCAGTCAAAGGACATCCGGATCAATGAAGGCATTCGGGTGAGGGAAGTGCGGGTGGTGTCGGCCGAGGGCGAGCAGCTCGGGATCCTGCCGATCGCGCAGGCGCTGGAGCTGGCGCGTCAGCGGGAGATGGATCTGGTGGAGGTGGCCGCGGAGGCGCAGCCGCCGGTCTGCCGGATCATGGACTTCGGCAAGTACAAGTACATGCAGGCGCGGCGGCAGAAGGACGCGCGGAAGAAGCAGACGATCATCCAGGTGAAGGAAGTGAAGCTCGGACCCAAGACGGACACGCACGACTTCGACTTCAAGGCCAAGCACGTGCGGCGGTTCCTGGAGGAAGGCAACAAGGCCAAGGTCACGGTGCGCTTCAAGGGCCGCGAGATGGCGCACACCGAGCTCGGCTGGAAGATGCTCAACAAGATGGTGGAGGGCATGCAGGACATCGCGGTCATCGAGAACCATCCCCGGATGGAAGGCCGCATGCTCAGCATGATCCTCTCGCCCAAGCCGCATTAGCGGCGGACAACCGTGAGGGCGGGCAACCGTGACCACCCCTCAACACCGAACCCCTCACCCGACCCTCTCCCCTGAGGGGAGACGGACATGAGGAAGGAACGACACTTCTTATGCCGAAGATGAAGACGAAGCGGGCGGCGGCCAAGCGGCTGAAGGCCACCGGCACCGGCCGGCTCAAGCGTAACCGGAGCTGGAAGCGGCACAAGCTCGAGGCCAAGCCCCCCAAGCGGAAGCGGCGCCTGCGGAAGGCGATCCTGGTCGCGAAGGTGGACGAGCCGCGCCTCAGGCGCCTCGTTCCGTACCTCTAAGGAGAAGAACTCATGCCACGGGCAAAGGGCGGGGCCAAGACCCGCCAGCGCAGGAAGAAGATCCTCAAGCAGGCGAAGGGGTATTTCGGCGGACGGCGCAAGCTCTACCGCCCGGCCGCGGAGACGGTGCTGCGCGCCGGCGCCTTCGCCTACAGGGGACGCAAGCAGAAGAAGCGGCGGGCGCGGGCGCTCTGGATCATCCGGGTGAACGCGGCGTGCCGTCAGGTCGGGCTGTCCTACTCCGTCTTCATGGCGGGGCTCAAGAAGGCCGGCATCGTGCTGGATCGGAAGATCCTCGCCGAGCTGGCCGTATCCGATCCGACGGCCTTCGGCAAGCTGGCCGAGACGGTTCGAGCCCAGCGCGCCTGAGCGTGGCGGGGGACCCGCGGGTCCAGGAAGTCCTCGACCGGGCCCTGGCGGAGGTCGCCGGGGCCCGCTCCACGTCCGACCTCGAGCAGGTACGGGTACGCGTGCTCGGCCGCTCGGGCCAGCTCACGACCCTGCTGCGCTCGCTCGGCGCGGTCCCGGCGGCGGAGCGGCCGAAGATCGGCGAGCAGACGAATCGCGCCAAGGCGGCCGTCGAAGCCGCGATCGCGGTCCGGCTCGAGGCGCTCAAGGGGGCGGAGCGCCGTCTCACCCTGCAGGCCGATCGCCCGGACCTCACCCTGCCCGGCCGCCGCCCGGCCCCCGGCCCGGTGCACCCGATCACCCGCGTCACCGAGGAGATCATCGAGGTCTTCGAGGGACTCGGCTTCTCGGTGGCGGAAGGCCCCGAGGTGGAGTCGGACTACTACAACTTCGCGGCGCTGAACTTCCCGGACGATCACCCCGCGCGGGACATGCAGGACACCTTCCACATCGGGCCCGACACGCTCCTGCGCACCCACACCTCCCCGGTGCAGATCCGCACCATGAAGGCCCAGCGGCCGCCGGTGCGGATCATCTGCCTGGGCAAGGTCTACCGGCGCGACATCCTAGACGCCACCCACTCGCCGATGTTCCACCAGGTGGAAGGCCTCGCGGTGGACAAGCACATCACGATGGCGGACCTCAAGGCCACCCTCCAGCTCTTCGCCCGCGAGATGTTCGGTCCGAAATCCACCGTGCGCTTCCGCCCTTCGTTCTTCCCGTTCACCGAGCCCTCCGCCGAGGTGGACGTGCGCTGCTTCAAGTGCGGCGGCGGCGGCTGCCGCTTCTGCAAGGACTCGGGCTGGCTCGAGATCCTGGGCTCGGGCATGGTGCACCCCAACGTGCTCCGCAACGTGGGCTACGATCCGGAGGAGGTCACCGGGTGGGCCTTCGGCATGGGGATCGACCGGATCGCCCTGCTCAAGTACGAGATCGACGACATCCGGCTCTTCTTCGACAACGATCTCCGCTTCCTGCAGCAGTTCGCGGGCCTGCCCGGGCGATGAAGATCTCCTTCCGCTGGCTCCAGGAGTTCGTGGAGACCGAGCTCGACGCGCGCGCGGTGGCGAACCGCCTCACCAACGCGGGGATCGGCGTGGAGCAGATCGCCCCGGTGGTGGAGGGGCTCGCGGGCGTGGTGGTGGGCGAGATCGAGGCGATCGAGCGGGATCTTGGCGTGAGCGCGGCGGGGCACCACAACCAGCTCGTGCGGGTGGCGCTGCCCGATCGCCGCTACTCGGTGATCTGCGGCGCGCCGAACGTGGCGCCGGGGGCGCGTGCCGCCTTCGCGCCGCCGGGGGCGCGGCTGCCCGGGCTGGGCGAGGTGAAGGCGGCGAAGATCCGCGGCGTGGTCTCCGAGGGGATCCTGTGCTCGGAGAAGGAGCTCGGGATCAGCGACGACCACAGCGGGCTCCTGTTGCTGCCCGCGGAAGCGCCGCTCGGCGCCGACCTCGTGCGCTACCTCGGCCTGGACGACTGGATCCTCGACATCGAGATCACCCCGAACCGGCCGGACGCGCTCTCGGTGGTGGGAGTGGCCCGCGAGGTCGCCGCCCTCACCGGCGCGCCGTTCCGCTTTCCCAAGGTGCAGGTCGCCGAGAGCGAGGCGGAGGCCTCCGCGCTCGCCGCGCTCGACATCCAGGCGCCCGACCTCTGCCCGCGCTTCTGCGCGCGCGTGATCACCGGGCTCACCGTGAAGCCGTCGCCGCCGTGGCTGGCCCAGCGGCTGCGCGCGGTGGGGCTGCGGCCCATCAACAACCTGGTGGACGTGACCAACTACATCATGTGGGAGATGGGCCAGCCGCTCCACGCCTTCGACCTCGACACGCTCGCCCAGCACACGGTGGTGGTGCGGCGCGCGCGGCCCGCCGAGCGCATGAAGACACTGGACGGCCAGGAGCGCGCGATCGGGCCCGACACCGCGCTCGTCTGCGATCCCGAGCACGCGGTCGGCATCGGCGGGGTCATGGGCGGCGCCGACAGCGAGGTGACCGCCTCCACCACCCGCGTGCTGCTCGAGGCGGCCTACTGGGATCCGGGCTCGATCCGGCGGACCGCGCGCGGCCTCGGGCTGCACACCGACGCGGCCTATCGCTTCGAGCGCGGGGGTGACATCGAGGCCCCGCCCGACGTGCTGGGGCGCGCGGCCCAGCTCATGGCCGACCTGGGCGGCGGGACCGTCGCGCGCGGCGTGCTCGACGCCTATCCGGCGCCGCGCCCGCACCGGCGCATCACCCTCCGTCTCGCGAGGGTGGAGCGGGTCATCGGGGCGTGCCCGCCGCGGGCGGACGCGGTCCGCATCCTACAAGCGCTGGGCTTCGCGGTGGACGACTCGGGCGACGACCTGCAGGTGGTGGTGCCGAGCTTCCGGCGCGACGTGCACCAGGAAGACGACCTGGTCGAGGAGATCGTCCGGATCTGGGGCTACGACCAGATCCCCCTGACCCTCGCGGGCGGCGGCGAGATCATCCCGGTCAAGCGCCCGGCCGGGCTGCGGGTGGCGCGGGTGATGAGCCGGGCGCTCAACGCGGCCGGCCTCTTCGAGTGCGTGAGCTGGAGCTTCCTCGATCCGGACCGGCTCAAGCGCATGGGCTGGGACGATCCCGCGGGACTGATCACGCTTCAGAATCCCGCCTCCATCGAGCGCTCGGTGCTGCGCCCCTCGCTCGTCCCCGGGCTCCTGGAAGTGCTCGCGATCAACGCGAACCGGCAGATGCCGGATGCGCGCCTCTTCGAGGTGGGCAACGTCTTCTCGCCGCATCGGCCCGAGGACGGCGACCGCCCCGCGCACGAGGATCTGCGCCTGGGCCTGGCGCTGACCGGCCTGCGCGCGCCCCGTGCGTGGTTCACGGGCGGCCGCGATCGCGTGGACGTCTACGACGCCAAGGGGCTGGCCGAGCTGGCCCTTCACGCCGCGGGCCTGATCGACGCGGACACCGCCGTCTGGCCCGCCGAGCAGGTGCCCGCGTATCTCGAGCCCGGGCGCGCGGCCCGGCTCGTCCGGGGCCCGCTCGAGCTCGGCTGGTTCGGCGAGGTGGCGCCGGCGGCGCGCGAGGTGTTCGACCTGCCCGGGCCGGTCTTCGTGGCCGAGCTCTCGGTGACCGCGCTGGCCGGCCTGCCGATCCCGGTGGCGAAGTACGAGCCGCTGCCGCGGTTCCCCGCGGTTCAGCGCGACCTGGCGATCGTGGTCGGCGGCGAGGTGACCGCCGGCGAGGTCGAGGCGGCCATCCGCGCGCTGGGCATCGACCTGCTCACCCGCATCACGCTGTTCGACGTGTACACTGGCGGCCAGGTGGGCGCGGGCCGGCGCAGTCTCGCCTGGAGCCTCACCTTCCAGGCGCCCGACCGCACCCTCACCGACGCCGAGGTGAACCGGCTGCACGAGCGCATCGTCGCGGAGATCGCCAAGCGCTTCCGGGCCGAGGTCCGCGGCGCGTGACGGAGGACCGGAGGACCGGATGGCCGAGGGGCTGACGGAACGACTCGAGCAGCTCGAGAAGTCGGTGCGCCGCGCCGCGGAGACGATCACCCGGCTGCGCAAGGAGCGCGACAACCTGCAGGCCAAGGTCGTGGGCCTGGAGGCCAAGCTCCAGCACGCGGAAGGGGAGCGCGCGGAGCTCACGAGCCTGCGGCAGGAGCGCAAGGAAGTGCTGGCCCAGGTGGACGGCATCCTCAAGGAGCTCGACCGGCTCGACATCCAGTAGCGAAGTCACGCCCCTCACCCTGCCCTCTCCCCAGAGGGGAGAGGGTTTTCGAACCCTTGCCCCCGGAGGGGGAGAGGGCAGGGTGAGGGGGCGCAGTGCAGCCGTGGCAGGGCGAGGTGCAGCCGAAGCCGAGCCGAGCGGATCCGGGAATCGAGCCGAGCGAATACAAAGAGGGCTTCCAAAATGGCGGAGAAGCAGCGAGTCGATATCGAGATCCTGGGCCAGAAGTACCCGGTCCGGAGCGAGGCGGCGCCCGAGTACGTCCGCAAGCTCGCCTCCTTCGTGGATGGCCGCGCCCGGGAGATCCGCGGCGAGGCGTCCGGCGGGGACCCGTCCCGGGTCCTGGCCCTGACCGCCCTGGACGTGGCCGACGAGCTCTTCCGCCTCCGCGAGGAGCGCAAGGAGCAGGACGTCGACCACAAGGATGTGACCGCGCGTCTCGGCGCACTGCGGCAACTGCTCGACGCGGTGGTGCCCGAAAAGTAGCTTGACCCGCCGCGGGGGCCGGGGGTACACAGAAGAGGCCCTACGCTGTGCGTGATGCCGGGGGGAAGTTTCAACCTCGTTTAAAGATTGGGAGCCGCTCACGAGGGTGGTGCGCACGCCCCTCCTAGGAGGGGAAGCCTGAAGCCCTCCATTTTGGCGCCCACCTGGTGCATACCAGGTTCGAAACACCGTCGGCACACGGCAGAGGTGGGGCGTTTCTGTCTCCGTAGCTCTCTCCCGCTTCGTTGACTTTCTGGCCCCGTGGCGCCTATAATTCGTCAACTTTCGCGGCTATTTGCCGCCCGCTACCTCAAGTGCACATGATCCGGACCGGGTCACGACCCGGGATGGAGTGATCGATGAACGCCATGACCTGGCTGATGGTGGTGGTGCCGGTCGTCGCCCTCCTCGCCGCCGTCGCTGGATATCTCGGGGGACATTTCGGAGCCCGCGCCGTCGCGGCGCGCGCGCTCACCGATGCGCAGGGCCGCGCCAACCGCATCGTCGACGACGCCAAGCGGCAGGCCGAGCAGGCGCGCGCAGACGCCGAGACCAGGACGCGCGAGGCGGAGGCCCGGGCCCGCGACGCCGAGACGAAGATCCGCAGCGTCGAGCTCGAGGCCAAGGAGGTCGCGCTCAAGGCGCGCACGGAGGCGGATCAGGAAGCCCGCGCCCGCCAGCGGGAGCTGCAGGAGCTGGAACGCCGCGTCGCGCAACAGGAGGAGCAGATCGGGCGCCGCCTGGATCAGCTCGACCGGCGCGACTCCGAGTTCCAAAATCGTGAGCGGGCCCTGGGCGAGCGGGAGCGGAGCCTCGGGGAGAAGGAGACGCGGCTCGGCTCGGCCCTCGAGGAGCAGCGCCGCAAGCTCGAGGCGGTCGCGGGGCTCACCAGCGAGGAGGCCAAGCGCCAGCTCATGGCGCAGGTCGAGGTGGAGTCCCGGCGCGAGGCGCAGCTGCTCGGCATGCGCCTCGAGGAAGAGGCGCGCGAGACGGCCCACATGAAGGCCAAGGAGGTGCTGGCCACCACCATCCAGCGCCTCGCTCCCGACTACACGGTGGAGACCGCGGTGTCCATCGTGGACCTGCCCTCCGACGACATGAAGGG
>CAMLFJ010000200.1 GCA_946479205.1 uncultured bacterium
GCGCTGGACGTGGCGCGTGAGATCGTGCCGATCCGCTACCCGATGCCGCGCATCCACCGGCAGGGAATGGGTGGGAAACGCCTGGCGGCTGGCCGCGCTTAGGAGATGCTCGTAGAGCGCCGTCTCGTTCCCGTTCGGAAAGAGCAGCCCGGTCGTCCCCCGCTCGATCGTCTCGCCGAACCCCCCGAGCTCGCTGGCGATCACCGGGACGTCGCGGACGATGGCCTCGAGCGCGACGAAACCCAGCGGCTCCGCCCAGCGGGACGGCGCGACCAGGGCCCAGGCGTCCACGAGCTGGGCTTCGAGGGCCTCCGGCTCGAGCCAACCCAGCACGCTGACTGCATCCCCGAGAGCCAGCGTACTGATGAGGCTCGCGATGGCCGGGCCCTCGGGGCCGCGGCCGATGATCCGCAGCCGGGCGGAGGGCATATCCCGGAGGAGCCGCGCAAAGGCCCGCAGCAGGAGAGGCACGCCCTTCTCCGGCTGCAGCCGCCCGCAGAAGACGAACGTCGGTTCGACGGCGGGGCGCCGTCGGAACGAGGCGCCGGGCGGGGGAATCGGCAGCGGCACGTGCTCGGCCTGCACTCCGTTGCGCGAGAGCTCCTCCTGCATCCACCGGCTGCCCACCACGATCCGGTCGGCGGAGCGCAGGCCCGCGCGGATGAGGGCGTACCGGGCCTGGTCCCGCAGCCAGTGGGGCAGGCTGAGGCAGCCCGACCGCCAGCACACGGTGCCGGCCCGGACCTGGCATCGCTCGCCGCTGGGTAGCAGCTTGCAGCCGGTCGGGCAGACCACCTTGTACTCGTGCAGGCTGAGGACGGTGGGGACGGCGCGCAGTGGACGGAGGATCGCCGGCGACAGGTGCGAGGCGAAGCTGTTCACCAGCGCGACGTCGGGGCGGAACACCCGGAGGGCCCGGCGCACCTGCACGACCGCGAACGGATTCACGACTTGCAGGAAAGCCTGGCCCGCCTGTCGCTCCGTGCCCCACGCGTGGAACTCGGCCAGCCCGTCGCCGGCCGAGCCGATGGTGCTCGTCAGGAGGCGGACCTCGTCGCCGGCTGCCTCCAGGCCGGCGCGGAGCCACGTGGTGTACGCCTCCACGCCGCCGCGCGCGCGCGCCCAGTCGGTCACGAGCAAGACGCGCATCGCCCCGGGGCTCAGCCGATCGACGCGACCGGCACGCGCTCCCCCGTACGGGCGGACTGCTCCGCCGCCAGCACCACGGCGAGGGAGCGCACTCCGTCTTCGACGGTAGCCAGCGGACCGGGCTTGCCGCGCAGTCGATCCACGAACGCCGCGAGCGAGGATCGAAAGGACGGCTCGTACGAAGGGCGGGCGAGGCGCCGCAGCGTGAGTGACGCGAGCGCGGCGCTCGGGCGCACCCACGACGTCCGCATGCCATAGCCGAAGCGCCGGGCCGTCCGGACCTCCAGCCGGCTCCGGTACCGGTCGACGCGGAGCGTCCCGCGGTCGCCGATCAGCTCGAGATAGTCGGCGGGGCCCGTTCGAAAGCTGAAATAGGCCTGGACGTCGCATCCGTTCCGCATGGTCAGGGTCAGCCGCGCGACGTCCTGGTCCGTCTCGAGGGAGCCGATCCGCGCCTCGTCGACGCTGCTCACCTCGTCCGCGAGCATCCACCGCAAGGAATCGACGTGATGAGAGGCGAGATCGAGCAGGACTCCGCCGCCCGTCTCCCGCCGACGCTTCCACGACGGCATGCGGTCGGCCGCGACCGGCTCGCAGAAGGCGGCCTGGACCGCACGCAGGGTGCCGAGCCGTCCCGCACGAACCAGGGCCGCCGCCTGCCGGTGGAGGGGATGGGCCCGGAAGTTGAACCCGACCGCTCCGATCACCTGGGCCTGCCGTACGGTGTCGAGCACGCGTCGCGCCTCGTCGGCCTCGAGCGCGAGCGGCTTCTCGATGTAGACGTGTTTGCCGGAGCGGGCGGCGGCCACCGCGAGGGCCGCGTGCGAGGGTGTGGCGGAGGTGATGATCACGGCGTGGATGTCCTCGCGGGCGATCACGTCGTCTGCCCGCTCGTGCACCCGGACCCGGCTGATCCGCTCCGCCCGAGCGCGCGCCGCCGGGTCCGGGTCCGCGGCGGCGACGAGCCTGGCGCCCGGCAGGCGAGTCAGGATGGGCAGATGGGCCCAGCACGCCAGGGCGCCGCAGCCGAGCACCGCGACGCCGATCAGGCCCGGTCGCCCCGCCTCAGCGCTTGCGGCTCGCATACGCGACCTTGTGCAGCTCGATCTCGGTCATGTGCGCGTCGGCGGACGAGGGGGCGGCTCCCGCGTACGCCACCGCTTCCCCGAAGGCGCGGAGCACCGCGCCCGCGACGATCATCGGGACCGTGCCGAGCGGCAGGCGTTGCGTGCGGCGGATCCGACGCATCGGCTCTCTCAGTCGGGCCACGAGCACGAGCGCGATGAGCGGCGAGGCGAGGGTGTAGAGGAGCCGCCGCCACCACGGCCACCGGGCGGCGCGCAGGGAGCCCAGGATGAAGCCGGCCAGGAGCCTCTCGTGGAGGTACGGCCCCAGACGGCCCACGTTGAGGTGCGCGATCCGCGCGCCGGGCTCGAAGTAGGCGCGGTGGCCGTGGCGGTGGAGCGCCGGCCAGAGGGCCTCCGAGTAGGTGTCGAGCGCCGCTTCCAGCCCGCCGCCCAGCTCGAGCAGTACCTGCCGACGGTAGGCCGCGTTATAGATCAGCGCCTCTGGGATCTCGCCCTGGGCCCGGCCTTCCCCCCACCGCCCGTAGTCGGACACGTAGGCCGCCCAGCTCACCGCGCCGTTCGGGTTCGCGTTGGTGATGGTCGGCACGACCGTGGCCCACGGGCCTTCGAAGGCATCGAGGAGGGCCGCCGCCCAGTCGGGCTGCGGGTAGGTGTGGGTCTCGCCGATGAACACGACAGGCGCCGTCGCCGCCCGGATCCCAAGCGCCCGTGCCGCGGCCAGGCCGGCCGATAGAGCGACCGGGACGAGGCGCACCGCCGCGAAGCCCTCGAGCTCCTGGTGATGCGTGTCGAGCGAGCCGGGCGGAAGGGGCGCGACGATCACGACCTCGAGCCGGTCCTTGATCGTCTGCTCTCTGAGCCGTCGGATGACGGGCCTGACCGTCTCGTAGGTGTCAGTGGCGAGGACGACGGCCATCTGAGTCGGGGAATCCACAGTCGCCCGAGCCTAGGGGAGAAGGCCGGGGCGAGTCAAGCCGGGGTCGGCGCGGGCCCGCCCGGCTCTGCTATGCTCTCGATCGAGTCCGCGTCAGGGGACGGGATGACGGGAGGTGCACCATGTCCGCGACGTCCGAGCAGCGAGCAGGGCCGGGCGCGTCCTACGACGCGATCGTCATCGGCGCCGGGATCTCCGGCATGTACCAGCTCCACCGGCTGCGCGGCCTCGGCCTGCGGGTACGGGTGTTCGAGGCCGGCGACGGCGTGGGCGGCACCTGGTACTGGAACCGTTACCCCGGGGCCCGGTTCGATTCCGAGAGCTGGACCTACGGCTACTCCTTCTCCGAGGAGATCCTGCGCGAGTGGGAGTGGAGCGAGCACTTCGCGGCGCAGCCGGAGACCCTGCGCTACTGCAACTTCGTGGCCGACAAGCTCGACCTCCGCCGCGACATCGAGTTCAACTGCCGGATCAAGGCAGCGGTCTACGACGAGGCCGCGAACGAGTGGGAGATCGAGAGCGAGGACGGCCGGCGGGCGCGGGCGCGGTTCCTGATCACCGCGATCGGGCCGCTGTCGGCGCCGACCATGCCGACCATCCCGGGGGTGGAGAGCTTCCGCGGCGAGGCCTACCACACCGGCCGGTGGCCGCACGAGCCGGTGAGCTTCGCGGACAAGCGCGTCGCGGTGATCGGCACCGGCGCGACCGCGGTGCAGGCGATCACCGAGATCGCCAAGACGGTCGGCCACCTCACCGTGTTCCAGCGCACGCCGAACTGGTGCGCGCCGCTGCACAACACCAAGATCGACGCGGCCACCCAGGCCCGCATCAAGGCGACCTATCCGGAGACCTTCGCGCTCTGCCGCGACTCCTTCGGCTGCTTCATCCACCAGGCGGATCCGCGCAAGGCGCTCGAGGTGAGCCCGGAGGAGCGCGAGGCGTTCTACGAGAAGCTCTACCGCGAGCCCGGCTTCGGGATCTGGATGGGCAACTTCCGGGACGTGCTGGTCAACGCGGAGGCCAACGCCACCATCACCGAGTTCATGCGCCGGAAGATCCGCGCGCGGGTGAGGGACCCGAAGGTCGCCGAGAAGCTGATCCCGACGAACCACGGCTTCGGCACCCGCCGGGTGCCGCTCGAGAGCGGCTACTACGAGGTCTACAACCAGCCGAACGTCCGCCTGGTGGACATCCGCGAGACGCCGATCGAGCGGATCACGCCGATCGGCGTCGAGACCAGCCAGGCCGAGTACGCGGTGGACATGATCATCTACGCCACCGGCTTCGACGCCATCACCGGGGCGTTCGACCGGATCGACGTGCGCGGCGCGGGCGGCCGGCGGCTCCGGGACACGTGGGCGGAGGGCCCGCGGACGTATCTCGGCCTGCAGATCGTGGGCTTCCCCAACCTGTTCACGCTGGTCGGGCCGCACAACGCGGCCACGTTCTGCAACATCCCGCGCTGCATCGAGCAGAACGTGGACTGGGTGACCGCGCTCATCGCCCACATGCGCGAGAAGGGCCACGCCCGCGTCGAGGCCACGCCCGAAGCGGAGCGCGAGTGGACCGAGCACGTGCACGAGACCGGAGAGCGCATGCTGTTCACCAAGGTGGACTCCTGGATGATGGGCATCAACTCCAACGTGGCGGGCAAGGACAAGCGCACGTTCATCGTCTACGCGGGCGGCGCCCCGAAGTATCGCGAGAAGTGCGACGAGGTTGCCGCCCGCGGCTACGCCGGGTTCACGTTCCGATAGGAGACCAGGGATGGCGGGCGACCGGGACTACGACGTGGTGGTGGTCGGGGCGGGCAACGCGGCGCTGGCCGCGGCGGTGTCGGCGCGCGAGCACGGCGCCGGCCGGGTGGTGGCGCTCGAGAAGGCGCCCCGCGAGCTGCGCGGCGGCAACACCCACTACAGCGGTGGGCTCTTCCGCTTCGCCTACGACCGCCCCGAGGACCTGCTGCCGCTGGTGCCCGACACGCGCGCCGAGGTCCCCGATTTCCCGGCCGGCGTCGAGCCCTATCCGGCGAAGCGGTTCCGCGCCGACCTCGATCGCGTCACCGAGGGGCGGAGCGATCCCGAGCTGTCCGAGCTCCTGATCGGCCGCTCGTTCGACACGGTGCGCTGGATGGTGCAGCAGGGGATCGTGATGGAGCCGGCGCTCTCGCTGAGCGGCGTGCGGGTCGGGAACACCATCAAGTGGTCACCGGGCGCGATCATCCGGGCGCGCCACGAGGGCGTCGGTCTGTCGTCCATGTGGTTCAAGGCCGCGCAGGCGCGCGAGGTCGAGATTCGCTACGACACCAGCGCGATCCGGCTCGTGCAGGACGCGCGCGGCCGGGTGACCGGGGTGGCGGTGCGCGACGCCGACGGGTTTCGCGAGATCGGCGCCCGCGCGGTCGTGCTCGGCTGCGGCGGCTTCGAGGCGAATCCGGAGTGGCGGGCCCGCTACCTCGGGCGGCCGTGGGACCACGCCAAGGTGCGGGGCACGCGCTACAACACCGGCGACGGGCTGCGCATGGCGATCGAGATCGGCGCGCTGCCGTGCGGACAGTGGACGGGCTGTCACTCGACCCCGATCGACGCCGAGGCTCCGCCCCACGGCGACCGCGCGCTGACCGACAAGACCAATCGCCTGTCCTACCCGTTCGGCGTGCTCGTGGACGCGAACGGCCGGCGCTTCTTCGACGAGGGCGAGGACTTCCAGTTCTACACGTACGCCAAGCTGGGCGGGATCATCCTCAACCAGACCCGCGGCGTCGCCTACCAGATCTTCGACGACAAGGTCTCGGGCCTGCTGGAGGGGCGCTACAAGACCGGCCGGCCGGCGGTCGCCGATTCGCTCGCCGCGCTGGTCGCGCAGCTTCCGGTGGACCAGGCGCGCTGCCTGGAGACCCTGGAGGCGTACAATGCCGCGGTGGGGCCGGGCGTCTTCGATCCCACCGTGCGCGACGGGCTCGGCACCAAGGGGCTCGCGCTGCCGAAGTCAAACTGGGCGCAGCGCCTGGACACACCGCCGTTCACCGCGTGGCCGGTCACCGGCGGGATCACCTTCACCTTCGGCGGCGTGCGGGTGAACGAGCACGCGCAGGTGCAGAGCAAGAGCTGGGCGTCGATCCCCGGGCTCTTCGCGTGCGGCGAGATGGTGGGCGGGCTCTTCCACGGTAACTACCCGGGCGGGACCGGCCTGATGTCGGGCGCCGTGTTCGGGCGCCTCGCCGGCGCGAGCGCGGCGGGCGCCTGATTGCGCTACGTCGCGTAGTTCGACCGCTTCTCCCCGGTCCGGCCGCTTTGCCCGATGGCGCCGGCCACCTCGCGCAGATCGCGCAGGAAGTCGTCGACCACCGGTGCGTGGAGCGGAGTCAGCACCACGTGCAGGCTGGGCGGCGTCGTGAGCTGTCGCCCCAGGTAC